>JAAUSA010000211.1 GCA_012031975.1 Alkalinema sp. RU_4_3
AAGGATTCTTTGAAGATCTTCGGAGTTTGACCAAGTTTTTCTTGTTTGAAAACTGGCAGGCACTGATTGACTTTATGATTTCAGGTCAGCTACCTGTCCAGACTATGAACTCCTCGTAATTTCAGGTCAATTATCTGCCCAAATTGTTAACTAATTGTAATATTTGAATTTGGAATTGCTGGCCCCATGGAAGACAGCAAGAATTTCAATTTGGTTTGATTGTAGGATATAGATGATTCGGTAATTTCCTTCTATTATTTCTCTGACTCGATCGCTCCCAAACTCAGGGACATTTATAGGTTAAGCCCAAACATTTTGCGAACCTCTTCCACGGGTTTGAGGCGTCCAGCGGCACTGTCAGCTAGTCCAGCGGCGATCGTCTGCTGGATATAGATCTGCTCCATTAAGTCGTCCCAGGTGCAGGTCTCGGGGAGCTGGTCAATCAGCTGACGAGCGATCGTCTTAATGTTTTGGGTTTGCATGGTGATAGGGAGTGGGTTCTTCTGCAACGTCTCTATGATTTTAGCGCGATGGTCTACGACCGACCACAGATCATCAATCTTCATTTTACCAGAAGGGGAGCGATCGCCCAAGTAGGGAGCATGGTGAATCATGCCAGGAGCTTAAACCTGATATTCCTTGATTCTAGCTTTGAGGCCGTATTGAGTTAGGCCGGCAACCAGTAAAAGGGCGATCGCAGCTTGGACCTCAAAGTAGGCTAGGGCGCGATCGCTTTTGTCTAGGGATTCTTTCATTGCATCTTCGTTAATGACTTGAACTTTTTCGAGTTTCTTTTTGAAGACACCATAGGCATCATCAGATTCACCTAGGCAGATATTAATCGCCCCTTGACGATCGCCCGATCGCTCCTTTTCGCGAATTTTAGCATCGACATCCACATAGTTTTGCCAAGCGCGCAGGGCTTCAATCAGGGCAGGACCTTCGCCTGGAAAAGTGACATTACTGACGGCCCCAGCCACTAGACCTTTAACTCGATTAAGATCAGCCTTGGCGTTAGTATTAATTTTGCGATTGATGGTCTCTAGATCTAAATCCCTCGGAATATACATAATGTCCTTGACGCGCTGCTTAAATCTGTCCTCATGGGTGGCGGCATTGGTTTTATCCAAGAGATAGCGACTTTCATCGGCATTGGCTTGGTAGGAAAGCGATCGCGCCTTGCGAATCGAATAGAGCGAAGGAAACGCATCATCGCGCATTACCTTGAGTTCCCCTGAAGCCTTTCCAAGGGCAAGGGCACTGTGGAGGAGAAACAGGCCAGCAATGGAGGTCGCGGCGATCAGCGCTGGGTTAAACTGACGTTTGGTGCGCTGGACGAGGTAGAGCTGTAGGGCCACTAAGGTCGCAACCAGCAGTAACCCAATCACCATCACCTGAAGCTGTAGAAAGCCCGATCGATCTCCCGCGATCTGCTTATCCATTTCTTGCTTGTTGACCTTCGAGAGCTGATCGATCTGCGGCAGGAGTTTGTCATCCATTAGGGCCATGGCGTCTTGGTAGGTGCTGAGCATGGCGGCCTGCTGGTTGCCCTGGGCTTTTAGGTCACGGGCCTGTTGGGCTAGGCGTATGTAATTCCCCATATGGGTCTGGACTTCAATGATGGGATCGCGCTCGGCCTTATCATAGGTGATGTTTTCGGCGAGGGCTGTCAGTCGAGCGACATAGGCATCGTAGCGTTCCTTATAGCCCTCACTGGCCGCTTTCGCCTGGGGCGTTCCGGGTGTGGTTAGGAGTTCGTTGGCGACAAGGAATCGAGCCCAGCGGCGGCCTGTTTCCAACGTTCGGCGGTGAGGACACTTTGGGCAGAATCTCGGCCAATTTGCTGGGTGAGCGATCGCTGATAGCCAGCGGCACTGATTAAACTGACTAACATCGCACTGGAAGCACCCCAGATCACGTATTGAAAAGCTTTATACCGTTGGGGCGTATTCCAGTCGCGGACATTTTTCAGCGTTGCAGTGAATTTATTTGCGGTAGTCATGGTAGTTGTTTAGTTGTTAGCGGTGAAGGCGATCGCGGTCCAATGGCCCAGGGTAATTCGATCGCCCAGGGTCAAAACCACATCCTGCATGGCGGGAATTTCCTTGCCGTTGACGCAGGTGCCGTTGGCGGAGCCGATGTCGCGCAGGCTCCAGGTGGTTTCGTTAATTTGGGTGAGGATCGCATGGCGGGTTGAAACGGCGGTGTCAAAGTCCAGGGCCATTTCAGGGTAAACCGCGCGGTGGCACTGGTGCGGCCAATTAAGAGGGTGGGTTTGTTGAGGGCGATCGTCAGGGGGGAGAAATCCGTGGGGGGCGCTGGGCTGTCGGGGCCTTGGAGTGAGGGATCGACGGTGACGATCGCGTTCCAGGGGCCTGTGGCTTGAACTGTGGTTTGTGTAGAAACGGGGACTGGGGGCGGTGGTGCGACAGGGAGGGCACCGGAGAGTTTGGTGATGAAGTTGTAGCCGCAGATTTCGCAGAAGCTGCCGCCGTCGGGATCCTTGGCGGTACCGCAGTCGGGGCAGTCGGGCTGTTTTACGCCCGTGGTTGAAACCGTGGGGGTGGAACTCATGCTACCGGAGGAGAGGTTTTGGCTGATGCGGCTGCCGCATTGATCGCAGAAGTCGGCTTCGGTGGATTGGTGCCCTTTGGGGCAGGCGTAAACTGTCATGGTTTCTAACCTCGGGCAATACGGGTAGTCTTGGTCGATCGCGTTTCCAGCATCATTTCGTCGGCCTTCTCGACGCCTTTCTTCAGGCGGACAGTTCCGGTCGGGGCATCATCAATTTCGACAACGCGGCGTAGAAGTTTTGCCGTGGCTTCGTTGTTGGATTCGTAGGCGAGTTTGACGGCTTTGCCAAGTTTTGCGGTGGCGATTTCCTCGTTGCCTCGGGCGCGGGCTTCCAGACCTTCCTGGATGGATTGGGCCAGTTCCGCTTGGCCAGTGTAATGGGCGACGCGGCGATCGATTTTAGTCGAAAGCACTTCGTCGTCGGTCCAGATTGCCAGAATTTTACCCTCGGCGATCTTAGTTTCCACACCATCTAGGGTGTAGACCAAACTGGCTCGGCCTGCTAGCATTTCATCGCCCACAGCGCCCGCATTCACCTGAATCGAGAAATGGTAATCGCGGGATTCATCCTTGCTCCAGGCCCCTGTGGGATAGTCACTAATCAGGGGCGAAACCACCTTAGCTTTATGCGTAACATCCAAGAGATCGGGACTCACCTGTTTGCAATACAACACCTTCGCACCCTGGGGCGTCCAGAGCCGGAGTGAAACGTCGCTGACGGATTTGCCCATGGCGGTTTGCAGAATGTTCGTGAAGTCGGCCACCAGCCCCGAGGCATCTGGAACGATATCTGTTGTGCCCAAGAGTCGCTCGGCGATCGCCCGCAACTGACCCACCCGCCAGTCCGTACCGACCCCGCGACAGTCGCATTGAAAGAGGTTTTCGCAGCCCTTGAGCACCTGTTCTAGGGGAGATTCATCACCATGGTCATTCTGACCGTCGGTCAATAGCAGCGCCTGACGCATACCCGTGGGGAATTTCTGAAACTCCACCGTCGCGGCCTTCAGCCATTTGGAAATGCAGGTGCCACCGGAGGCATCGATCAAGCGGATGCGATCGATCGCCGCTTTCTTATTCACCTCACTAGCTAGCACCGGAGGCACAATGGTTTTCGCCACGGTCGCGCCCACCACCACGAAGAAATGCGTGTCATCGGGCATCATCGTCACCAACTGAATCATCGCCTGTTTGGCCGCCTGGATTTTGCTGCCCTGCATGGAGCCAGAGATGTCGCAGATAATGCCGAAGACGCGATCGCCGCCCTGGACCGTTACGTTTTCCGCCGTGTTGCTGGCAGAAATGGTCATGATCGCATTGACCTCTGTGGTGCCCTGGGGCAGGTAGGGGTTTTGAAAGATTTCGGCGGTGAATTGAGTTGTCATGGGTTTAGGTATGGGTGAGGTTAAATGACGTAAACGGCAACGGTAATATTGTCATGGCCTCCACGATCGCGGGCAAACTCCACGAGGTGATTGGCAATGCTGGTGGCTTCCAGATCCGGTGCGGCCCGAATCAACTTGGGTAAGTCACCGTCATTGGTCAGGTAATTCCAAAGTCCATCGCTGCAAAGTACCAAGTAACCTGGCCCGACGAGCGAAACCGTAATCATTGAAGGCTCCGTATCATCATTATCTGCGCCGATCCAACGGGTGATCGCATGGGCATTTACCGACTGCTGGGCAGCGGCCTGGGTCATCTGTCCCGAGGTCACCATGTCATTGGCCCAGGAATGGTCTTGAGTCAGGATTTGACATTGATCGCCCGACACCCAATAGGCCCGACTGTCCCCCAGCCAGCCGATCGTGGCGGTGTTTTCCTGCACTAATGCTGCAACCAATGTGGTGGAGGCGGGCTCCTCACTGGGAATATGGGGAATGCGCTGGACGTTTTCGATGGCGGCGCGATCGCTTCCGCCATGGTTTTACCCTGCAACAGCGCTTCGCAGGTGGTAGTCGCCGCCATGGTAGAAGCTCGCTCTGGGCGATCGCTACTCGAAACCCCATCACAAACCACTAGCGCTTTGTGGGTTTCTGCCTGGGCGATCGCGGCGGCATCTTCATTGGGAAAATGCTTCAGGCCCGGATCGCTGGCGGCCCCGAGTTGGGCAGATTGGGTGAGTATGGCGCGGGCATGATTACCTGTGCGGAAACCACAGCTTTCGCAAAAGCCTTCACCGTCGATGCTCCCGGTGGCACATTTTGGACATTTGGGCCGATCGCTATTAAACACCGGCGTACCGCATTCTTCGCAGAAGCGATCGTCGGGGGCAATGGCGGTGGAGCAGTTGGGACAGTTCATGGTGATGGTAGGTCGAGGTTTTGGACAGGAGCGGATTAGAACAGGGTTTTGGGTCGCACGCGATTGGCCTCGTCTACTAGGGCAATTTTCTCGTCCTTGTCACTCAGGTGCGCCATCTGTCGCAGGACCTTTTCCAATTCGCCCCGCAGTTTGACCTCCTCGAAGGGTTGGCCGAGTAGGCGATCGCTACTCGGCTGGATTTTTCGCTCCAGCAGCATGGCGAGTGCAGTTTCGAGCAATTGTTTGTTTAGGTTGTAGCGTTCGAGACCTTCGAGTTTGAGGTTGGTGAGGGCGATTTCGGCGGTTTTGAGATCCTGGAGGGTGGGGATTTGTTTTTCGCTGTCCATCATCAGGCGGGCGGTTTCGACCTTGGCGCGATCGAACAGGCTGGAATCCTGGGAAATCTGGGCGAGGGCCTTCTGGGCTTCGATGCGATCCTGCTGGTGGGCATGGCAACGGCCTAGTCCAAACAGCGCACTGCTATAGCTCGGATCCGTGGCCGCGACGAGACGATAGAAGTTAATCGCCATGGCCTGGTTTCCGGCTTGCTCGGCGGCGAGGGCGATCGCCAGTTTCGGGGCCAGTTCCCCAGGCAGTTCGTCGTAACAAGCGCTGAATTGTTCTAGGGCCTGCTTGGGCTTTTTCTGTTTTAGGCAGGCGATGCCGCGATACCAGAAGACGCGCCATTCCCAGGGATCGATTTGCAGGACGGTTTGTAGGGGTTTGTCAACCAGGTTGAAGTTGCCCAATTCGATTTGGGTTTCGGCCAAGCGGAGCTGGGTTTCCTTAGAGGCGGGATGACTCTGGGCGATGTTTTCCAGGATTTTAAGCCGACTGCTGTCCTGGGGAATGCCGATCGTGCTGCTCAGGTCAGACAGTGCCGGATCGCCTGCCATCAGCTTCAGCGTCGGCAACTGGCTGACATCCAGACCAATAGTTTCCGTATCCCCCTTGGGAATCAACGCCATCCGATCGCCCGTGAACAAACTACTTGCCGCTGGGTGGGGCGTCTGCGTATCGATAGAAACCACTTCGCGCAAAATGCCCATCAGTTGCTCGGCCATTTCCTCGGCTAGCTGGAAGCGATCGTCGGGGTTTTGGGCCGTGGCCTTCAGCAGGAAGCGGTGCAAAGATTCGTACTGTCTAAACAGGGGTTCTGAGGTAGCATCGGGCAGCGTATAGCGATGCTCCTTGGTAAAGCCTGGAATATTGATCATCAGGACCGCCAAGGTCCGCCCTAGGGTAAACAGATCCGAGGGTGCAGTCGGCCCTTCGCCTGCCTCTGGGGCGCTATAGCCCACGGTGCCATAGATATCGCCATCGGGATCGTCAATTCGACGGACACCACCAAGGTCAATTAATTTAACATCATCGCTCTCAAGCAGAATATTATCGGGTTTGAAATCGCAGTAGACAAGCCCTTGGGTATGCAAATAGCTAAAAGCCCGTAGAATTCGGTGGATATAGGCGATCGCCTCAGCAGGCGGCAGGGGACCCCGATTTTTACGAATGTCCTTAAGTGTGGTGCCGCCCACATATTCCATGACAATAAACCCTTCGCCCAGATGATTCACAAAGTTGTAAATCCCGACGATATTCGGATGCTTGACCGAAGCTAGAAACTGTCGTTCCGCAACCGCAACCGCTGCACTAGAAGCATCTTCCGTATTCAGCAACCCCTTTAAAACCACGTAGCGATTCAGCATTTGGTCATAGGCTAGATAAATCCAACCCAAGCCACCGTAGGCGATCGCTCCCTTCACCGCATATTGCCCCACCACCAGATCTCCTGGCTTGAGACTGGGCGTAAAGGAATATTTCTGACCGCATTTCCCACAGAACCCCTTATCGCGCTTGAGCGGATTGTCACAATTGCCGCAGATGCGCTTGCTATCGGGCACCTTAGGATCGTCCAACACCAGGGTTTCGGGCTCCGTCGAAGGTAGATCCGGGACAGAAACCAAGCCCGATCCCAACCGCTGCCGTCGGCTACTGCGGCTGGAGGTGCTAGTGGTGCGGCGGGTACCCTGGGTGCTGCGTCCGGTGACGCCCGTGGAAAGACCTGAGCCTGTGCGGCTGGAGCCCGTGGGGCGGGTGGTCAGGACGCCGCTGGGGAGGCGATCGCTCAACAGATTGTCCTGGGTAAAGGCCGAGGTTTTGCTGGGGGTGGTTTTGCTGGCTGCCATGCCGCATTGATCGCAATAGCCATCTTCAATTTTGCCGCCGCAGCCTGGTTTTACACATTGAGTATTCATAGGGGTTTGGAAGTTAAAGATTGTTTTGGTGGTTGAGCTGGCGTTCGTAGCGTTGAAGACAGGCTTGGGCCTCATCGAGGGGGGTGGGACGACTGTAGAGCATGCGTTTGGCCTGGGCAGCTAGTTCCACCAGGGCGGCATCCTCCACCCAGCCACGGGCGACGGCCTTGGCCTGGAGGGCATCTAAGCGGCCCCGTAGTTCCCGTCGGGTATTTAGGGCTTGGTGGTTGGCTTGCAGGGCCTGTTCGAGGCGCGTCAGGAGGTTGTGGCCCTGGGTGAGCCAGCGATCGATCCCCACGGAAACGGCTGTGACGGCGGTTTGGCGATCGATTAGGCGGTTGAGCCAGTCCTGGAGGGCGGTGATTTCCTCTGGGGTGGGGGCGGGGGGCAGGGAGGCGGTAACTTTTTCCTGGCGTTCCTGGGTGATGATTTGGAGTTGTTTGCCCAGGTCCTGGATTTGGATCATTAGGTTTTTGCTCTGGATTAGGGAGCGCTGGAGCTGATGGCGCAGGTCCGCTTCCTGGAAAATCTTCTGGCGAATCGTGTCGAGCTGGGGGCGCAGGGTTTGCTCGAATTGGCGATCGGCGGCCAGGGGATCACTATCGATGTTGTGGCGGAGGGTTTGGAGGGTTTGTTCGAGGTGGTTTAGCTCTGAGGCGGTGAGGTGGGGACGAAGTCCAAGTATTTCTTGGTCGAGGGAGAGGAGTTTTGGCTCTAGCTGGGACCAGGCTTGTTCGACGGCCATGACGACGGTGCGGGCGCGATCGAAGGCATTGACCATGGCCTGGAGAAGGTCTTCGGGGGTGATGGTCTGACAGGTGGTGGTGTTGCTGAGCAGGCTGCGCTGGGCGATCGGGATGTTGATGAGGGGGAGCTGGATGGAGTCGCCTGTGAGGAGCTGGTCGATTTCCTGGAGGCGGGCTTCGATGCCGAGGAGGCGGGGGAGGTTCTGGCGTAGGCTGTCGGCGCGGTGGACGACAGCGGTGAGCAGGCCGACATGCTGGAATAGTTCGTCGAGGTCGGCCAGGGCCGGGACGACCTGGGCGAGGGTGGTGCCACTTAAGGGGGCGGGGGGAATGCCACTGGTGCCGGAGAGGCGCTGGTAGGTGTAGAGGCCGTAGAGGTCGATCAGGTTTTGGTTGACACGATCGAGGCGATCGCGCCATTGGGTGAGCTGGTTGTCGATGGAGTCTAGCGTGGGAGCCATAGAGCGATCGCTTGGGATACGGACGGGGGGTCTCGATGAAGTCTACTGAAGGGGCTGTGCCTAGGCAGGTCTCGATAACTACACTAGGGTTCCCCAGATTTCGGAAAATCTAGAAAAAACTTGGTTCGATCGGCAATGGAGCGGTTCTCTGTCTGGGGGGACTGGGCTATGGAACTTGGAGGATCTATCCTAGGGCAGATCTCAAGGGTAGGGTGATCGTTTAGAATAGCTGTATTAGTTTGACCATTACCCGATCGCCTTGCAAAAGGTTAAACTACGTCTAGACCAAGGGAGGGATTCTAAAGATGGCTGAAGTGACTACTTAATACTTATTTACAAACACTCTCTTAGGGGGCCAGCCATCGCAAAACCGATCGCTCCTCCAATCGCAGTATCCAATCCACCCGTCGATCGCATAAATTGCGGGCGCGGAATGCGCGCCCCTACCCCCCACAAAACAAAAACCTCGGGAACTCATCCACCACC
>JAAUSA010000030.1 GCA_012031975.1 Alkalinema sp. RU_4_3
GTTGGGGGATACACCGGATAAGCAGCCTCCAAGCTCCAGTCCTGAAGGGACTTCTAGGTGCTAGCCCGCACTTCCAGTCGCGGGTGGGCTGGGAGCTCAGTGACAAATTTTCTGTGGGAGGATTGTTGAATTTGGAATTGCTGTTCTGATACCCGTAAAGGCTTCTGACAGGATTTCGTCCTTGCCCAAACCCCGTTCCGGCAACTCTCGTACCATGCGCCTTATAGCGCTCACAGAACCTTCGATAGACCTCAGCACAAGCCGCCAAGCTAGCCGCCAAGTTCCCCAAGGACGATCGACTATCATGAAAGCTAGACAACAGACCGATCACCCCAATGAAACCCGGCAGCAAATACTATCGCCTCTTCCAACACCTCCAGACGATCGCCCAGCCCGAGATCACCCTCACGATCGAAGCGATCGCCCAACTCATCGACGGCGATCTCTCCCCAAAAGCCTACGAAACCCGTGCCTGGTGGAGTAACCGCGACAGTAAAAGCGCCGTCCAAGCCGCTGCCTGGATACAAGCGGGCTACCACATCACAAAGATCGATCTCCCTGCCCAAACCATTACCTTCCAGAAATTCCAAACCCAATACAACATCAAAGAGCAAAACGGCACCATCCTCTGGGACCAAACCGCCATCAAGGCCCTCCGCAAGCATATGGACCTGACCCAAGCCGACTTCAGCCAGGAACTCGGCGTCCGCCGCCAAACCGTCAGTGAATGGGAAAGTGGCGTCTACCTTCCCGATCGCGCCACCTCTAAACACTTCGATCGCCTCGCGAAGCAGGTCCAGTTTCCCAAAGATCAGCCCTAGGATAGATCGACATTTGTCCGGCAAGCGTTCAGTATTGATGTATTCATCTCTAGCGCGATCTTTTCCCATGCAAGCACCTAGAGCCCTATTCCTGTTCCCCGACGGCAATATTTACCCCGACAACCTCGTCTGCTCTGGCGTCCTCTCCCCCGATGGGCTACCCTGCCCCTACTCCGATCATGGGCGCTTTCCGGAACTGATTACCGTCAATGTCAATGCCCCCGGCTATGAGCCTGGCCGGGGACGATCGGGCGATCGATCGCCCCCCTGCGCCAAATACCACCTCGGTCACCTCGGCCATTGGCAAAATTACAATGACCAAACCTTCCCAGAGGACCTGCTGCCCCTGCGACTGTTCAAATGCAAAATGTGGTTTTGGGTGGTGGTGTTGGGATTGTATGAGAGCGATCCCACCCAAGTTAAATGACCTATAGAGCGTTCTCCTTCAATTGCTCTATGGCCAGACCATTCAACCAGCCAGTCCGATCCAAACGATCGCGTTTCCCCCGTTCCTGGGACGCCAAAATATGGGTGGCGATTGCCTGTTGGTACAGCACTGTCATGCGATCGACCTTAGCTTCCCAATCGAAATGCTCCCGCGCCCGTTGCTGAGCCGCCTGACCCATGGAGATGCGCAACTCCGGCGACTGAGCCAGCTTCACCATTGCAGCACTAAGGCCCTCAATAAAGCCCTCATGACAGGTTGGCTCTACCAAAATGCCACAGTCGTCATTGAGATAATCCGTCGGACCACCCCAGTTTGTTGCAATAGCAGGCAGCCCCGCCGTCATCGCTTCAAGCACCACCGAACCCCCACATTCAAGCAAACTCGGTAACACCAGGGCATCTGCCTGCTCTAGGAGCGCTGAACAGTCTGGCTGCGATCGCCAACCCGCAAACCAAATCTTACCTGCCTGTTCTGGTTGGTCACTGAGAATGCCCAGGGCCTCAGCCTGCTGCTGGAGCGCCGCACGATCTTCCCCATCGCCAATAATCGTCAAGGTGATTGGAGCCTGGGCTGCTGCTGTGGTGAACGCCTCTAGGAGCAAATCCACGGCCTTCCAATGGACCAAGCGGCCCATAAAGGCATAGCGTGTCACTGCTGAATCAGGTTTAGCGACACGATCCGCCGATTCCCAGACCGACAAATCGACTCCATTTTCGACCATTTCCACCACATTCTGGCAAACCCCTTGGGGCAGTGCTTGGCGGGTTCGTTGATTGGCCACCAGCAGGAGCGCTGCTTTCTTTTTACCGGGCATTAGGGTATTCATCAAGCCAGAGGCCTTGCGGCCTAGGGCCAAGGTTTTATCCACCAAGGGGCTTTGCATTTTCCGGAAGGCCGGGGGATAATTCATGCCACCATTCATTGGGCCGATCACCACAGGTGCGCCCAGGTCATAGAGCATCGAAGGCTCCTTGGGCGACACAGGCATCGGCTGGTGGATCACATTAATCTGCTCCTGCTGCACCAACTGCCGTACTTTCCGGCGCTGGGCCATCTGGGTCAGCAACCGCATCATAAAGCCCGTCGTAAAGTAGGCCAGCCGTCCGGGCAGCATACAGGTCATGCGCCACAGCATAGGATTCCAGATCGAATCTTCGATGTATATAATGTTCGGATCGCCTGGGAACATTGCATCCAGTTCCGCCCTTGTCCGCATGTGAACCACCAGCCAGACTGGGGTTCCGCGATCGCGCAGCACACGGTAATAATGGAGGGGCAAAGCGGCCTCACCGCCAAACGCCGCAGACGCATGTTCAGCTACAATCAATACTCGAAGACCCATGGAGCTAGCCTCAATTTCAGGAAGGATTTCACGAAAATTGGTAGTCTCTTTCTTAATAATTAAAAGAAGAATCATCCCTGCGCCGAATACAGACAGCTTAGCCATTCTGTATCTCCGTATGCCTCAGCGATCGCCCAGCGGACCTATCTCCTTCTGACGGTAAATCCACTCAAAACGAAAACACCCCTCGCAGCGTTCCGGTGACGATCGTCCCATTACTGCGCTGATTGCCCGCATTGCTGATCACCTGGACGATCGGGGTGAGGCGAAAATTCTTGCTGACAGGAATATTATAGAATCCCTCAAAATTAGTCTGAGTTGCATTGCCGATCGAGCTGAGAATAAAGGGCCGAGCGATGCCAATCCCGGCCAAATCACCGTTGCGCAATAGATCTTGGAAGGCAATTCCAGCAGACCAATATTGAGGTTTGATATCCCCAAGAATTGTATTGGGGTAGGAACCATTACCATAGCGGGCAAACAACCCCACTTTACGGCTCAAGGCCAAATCCGCATTGGCCCCAAACACCTTGTATTGACTACTGAGCAATTCCCCACCGCTGTATTGCAATCGTAAACTGAACGCCTTGCCCGGTGCATATTCCAGTTCGACAATCCCCGTATAGGGATCGCCAAACAATCCACCCTTGGCCCCGCCGCCGATCGCTGGGAACAGTCGAATATCCTGGGGCCGTCCGCCGCCAAAGAACTGCTGATTTTCCGGCAGACTGGTGGAGCCGCTGCTAGCAATATAGATGCCTCGTAGGGAGAAGGGGCCTTGGTTGGGATTCCAGGCGATCGCCGCACCCGCCCCACCGGGCCTTGGCAGCAGAATGAAGTTATTCACCAAGGCCGAGGTGGAAAAATCACGAAAACTTGTATTGGCATAGCGGTTTTTGTCAATAAAGTCCGGGGCAACCATCTGTGGTCCTAGGGTAACACTCAAGTCGCGAGCGGGTGAAAACGTATAGTAGGCACGGGCTAGGCTCACTTCCTGCCGTCCGGGGATTGTAAAATCAAGTACACTGCCGAGGTTGGGTTCTAGATAGCCTGCGGCATTATCCCCGATGCCGGGACTAGCGGACAGGAGGCGGAGTTTGAGTAGATCCTTGTCTGTGAAACTGGTGTTGAGATCCAAACTCACACGGTACAGGCTTGTTGCCTTGGGCTGATCCTGGGTTACTGTTGCCCCTCGGGGAGCCAAAACTCGATCGCCCCCAAACCCCCCAGCATTCACCGCAAATATCGCTTGCCCAGTTAGTTTCGTCGTGGTCGAAAACTGCTGTTTCTCGATTGTCCCTGTCGCCGTTTCCAGCTGATCCACTCGACCTTTAAGTGCGGTTAGTTCTGCCGCGAAATCTGTCTGTAATCGCTGTAAAACTTGGAGGTCTTCCTTTTTGACGGCATCGATCGCACCAATCTGCTCGTTGATCTGATGACCTCCGGTCGATCGTAGACCATCGAGACAGGCATTCAACCCGGTGGCAAACTCCGATCGCGTCAAGGCCCGATTGACTCGGAAGGTGCGGTCTGGGTAACCCGCAATACAGCCATAGCGCTCTACCAAACTTTGCAGGGATTGAAAGGCCCAATCCGTGGGTTTCACATCAGTAAGTTGGCTGACGGAGGTGACTTGGGCGATGGGTAGAATGAACGGAAACATGATTAGGTGCGTGAACTTGTGAGATTACGAACTTGGGATTTCAAGATGGCAAATCCGAGGCCAAGGAGCGTTAAAATGCCGCCCGTCAAGGCATAGGTGCCGCCGAGGCCAAAGGCTTTGGTCAAGGGCTGGGTGACAATGGGCGATAAAAACTGGCCTAAAAACATCGAAGTCGAGAGCCAGCCTAGGGCCTTACCCCGGACCGTATCCGGCACCGCACCACTGAGCCAAACCGTCATGTTCGGCATCAAAATGCCCAGTCCCATGCCCGCGATCGCCAATCCCACCAAAGCCTGTGCCCAGTTTGACGACTGTCCAATCAGGAGATAACCAATGCCCATGAAGCCAAAAATGATCGGCAAAAAGGTGACGAACTCCATCCGCTGTTTGAGTTTGCCATAGGTGAGCGAAGCCGCCGCACTGAAAAGGGTACAGAGGGCGATCGCCAGCCCACTTTGGGACGGAGCGGCTTTGAGCAACCCATCTAGGAAGAATGGCAACTGCACCGGAATCAGGTAAAACGCAATCTGACTGAGGGTGGTGAGGCCATAGATAATGGCGAGGACGGCGATCGGAGTGGTTTGAGTTGGTGTATTAGAGACCGTAGCAGTGTTTCTTTCGCGGTTGGGTTCTAAAATGAATAGGACAATCAGCGGCATAATCAGCCAAGCAAATAGATAAATCCCAAACGGGAAATGCCAGTTCTGCTGGGCCAAGGCTCCACCGAGGGTGAGAAATAAAACGCCACCTAAGCCCATTGATCCCGCTTGCAAACCCATGAAGGCAGCTCTGGCTGGGCCTGCGTAGTAGTCAGCGATCAGCGTCGTGGCACTGACCATCACCCCGGACACGGCTAAACCCAAAATTGCTCGGCCCGCTAAAATCGCAGTCAGGTTCTCCAGATATAGCCCTGAACTTCCGGCTAGGCCATACAAAATCGCGCTGATCAGAAGCAAGGATTTTCGACCAAAGCGATCGACGATCATCCCCGCTACCGGAGAGCCGATCACAATGAACAAGGCTGGCAGCGTAATCACCAGTTTGACCAGAGTGGTGCGCAGGTCAGGATCAGCGATCGCCCCTTCAAACTGATGTTTCATGGCAGGCAGCGCTGGCGCAACCGTTGCCCCTGCCATCACGGTCAAACTACTCGCCAATAGTAGCGTTAGTTTTGTGGTCCAGGAATTGGGGTTTGGCATTAAGCTCACCAATGCAACAGGGATTCTGTCGTTATATTAACGATTCCAACGTTTTGTGGCAGCGGCGATTCGCTCACCGTAGAGGACAGAGGAGAGGCGATCGCCTGGGTCGAGTTCGACAGGTGTGGCCCCAGTAAAGTCAGGGGTGGCTTGCCCCATTACGCCCATGTAGGATCCTAAACGGTTGACGCCATTGGGCTGTGTCATTTCCCCAGCGCCCACCCAGACCATCGAATGCTGGGCCGCATTAATGGCTAAGTAAAGCAATGTGCCTTGTTTGTCACCACTGAGCCCGCCGGAATGGGTAAAACCACCTGCAATCTTATCCTTCCAAAGCTGCTGTGCCCAGGCGCTGCTGACGCCATCGACAAAGGCTTTGAACTGGGCAGCAACACCACCCATGTACGTAGGCGTACCAAAGACGATCGCATCGGCCTGATTGAGTTGGGTGGCGATCGCTTCATCTTTCCAGCGTCCGTTTGTGATCTGTTCGCCGGTGATGCGCAGCAGTTGAACCGTGGTATCTGGCGTCTTCTGTGCGCCCTCGGCGATCGCTTCCGCCATCAAGTGAGCATGGCCTGTGCCGGAAAAATAGACAATTGCGATGGTTGCCATGAGCTTCCTTCTAGAGTTATGAATGGGTTGTCGGTGGGACTATGCATAGTCTTGTGCCCAACCAGATCGCGCCAGAGGCAACATGAGCAGATACGAGCCAATTTCTTTGTTTGACGTTGAGCTTAAACGATGATTTGGCAGCAGTTTCGGCGGCTTGAGTCATGGGCGTCATTCCGTTGATTAATTGACTAATAACTGAGGGACGGAGATCGCCATCAGCTCACCTCCAATTATATGCTGAGCGATTGCTTCCCCGAAAGTACTTACTTTTTGGTAAGTGTCTTGTTGGCCAGCATTTTGTTAGCCAGCGTCTTGTTAGCCAGCGTCTTGTTGACCAGCATTTTGTCGGCTATTCTATTGTTGGCCAGCGTACTGCGATCGAGGATGAGTTATGGGCTCAGCACCAGAAGATAGAACCTACCTTGTCCAAACAACATTGGGGGTTTTGGATGGGAAGTGGAAGATTTTGATTCTGTGGAACATTCGCGATCGACCTCAGCGGTTGAGTGAATTAAAACGATTAATTCCGGAAATTAGTGAAAAATGCTGATTCAGCAATTGCGCGATCTAGAAAAAGACGGCATTGTGTATCGCCATGACTACGGCGAAATGCCTCCGCATGTAGAATATTCGTTTACCGCCCATGGTGAAACGCTCAAGCCAATTTTTCCTGTCCTGTGCAGTTGGGGCAGACTTCACCTTAAGCATCTTGAGGAGAGAGGTCGAGCGATCGAGTAATTACATCTCAGATGCTGTCTATCGATTAGAATATTACTAGCGTTTTACTGGAGCGATCGATCATCGAACATAGAAGCTATGGATATTACAACAACGTTTAAACCTCAGGATCGCTATGAGTGGTGCGAGCGGTTGGGTTGTATTGTCCTGATTGATATTCGGATACCAGAGATGGATGGGGTGGTGGCCACGCGGGAAATTTGCCAAGGACCCAAGCCGCGATTTTTGTGAATTCGGTGCTGGATGCTTGGGATGATGAACAATGGCCATAGCCTCAATACCAATTAGGGTAAAAGCGGCCCAATATTCCGGAGAAGGAAACAGCTGCTTGGTCTTGAGCATCGCCTGTCGGAGCGCCATGGCTTTGTCGGGCTGGGTGGAAAGGGATCGATAGAAATCCACCATCAAGCTAGATGTCGCCCGATCATTCACCTGCCAAAGAGACACCACCACATTGGCAGCCCCCACGGCTAACCACGATCGCGATAGCCCTAACACGCCATCCCCTGTAATTTTCCCTCGCCCCGTATCGCAGGCACTTAGCACCACCAAATCGGCATTTAGTGATAATTTAAGCATTTCCTCTGCGTTAATAGTCCATCCTCTTGAGCGGAGGGGGCGAGGGCGATCGCCCCTAAAAGCGGATTCTGCTCATCAAAGGCCCCATGGGTTGCGAGGTGAATAATATTGGCCTGGGCAAGCTGGGGTTTAATCGTGGATTCTGTGGCAGCCTGGGCGAGTAAGGGTTGGACCTTGAGGAACTGGGCGATCGCCGTCGCTCTGGCCTCAGCACCGGGCAGGGGCGGTATGAACCTTCGGGCATGGGACTGGGATTGCCCACAATTAGCGTTTTATTGGATTGGGGCAACCGAGGTTTTGTCGGATTAATCCCTAAAAGCTGAATGGCTGGTACTGTGGTGATCGTATGTTTATCCACCATAAATTCGCCATTGGGATTCTGTAATGCCGCAAAGGGCACCAAAAAGAGCGAATCCTGGGGGACGAACACAATTTTTCCATTGGGATCGCTCGGGAGTAAATCCGCAATGGGGGCAATTAATAGTTGATGTAACTGCTGGAGCTGGTAGAACTGAGCTGTCTGGGGTTCTGCAATGTAAAGCTCAGCCATAGGCACAGGTTTTGAAAGTTTGATTTCGGGGTGGCTGAGCTTCGCCGTGCGATCGGCTAAATTGACCGAAACCACTTTGTAGGGTGCCCAACTGAGGGGGTCCCCCTGGCGGCGCACGGAACTACCAGGTTGCAAGGTGACTTCGGGCTTGCCGATCGTCAGCTTTCCTCGGGTGCCAATGGCGTTACGAGAACCTGTCACCATCTGAGCGAGGGACTCCGGGAGATTCGCAAGGGAGACCTGCCGAAACGCCACATTTCCTGTGGGCTGGACCACCCAAATAAACAGCATAGAATCTTTTGCCTCAGCGGTAAATTGCACCGAACCCCCATGGGTCGTTTCGACGAATTGATCGCGCATGATCGAATATTGCACAATCGTCTGGTTTTGAGATTTGGCAATTTGACGGATTTGGTCGATCGTGGGGGGCAATATCGTCGGGACCGCCAGTGGGTTGCGGTGACGGGCGAGGAGTTCAATAAAGGCACGGGCACGGCTGCGTTCGGAGACTTCTAGGGCTGGGGCAAGTTTCTTTTGGGCAATGAGCGTTTCTTGGAGGTTACGATAGGTATTGAGTTGGGTTTCAAAGATCGAAACTTTGAAGGCATCATTGTTGCCGAGGCCCGCCCGGAGGGTTTCCCAAACGGTAATGCCCTCCGTTAAAGTCGTCTCCGATTCCCCGAACCGGGACAACCGAAATAGCGAATCCCCCAGGTTGGTTAAGGTAATCCCTTCTCCCAAACGCGCCTGAAGTTCTCGCATCAGCGTTAGGCTTTGCTGGTGATAGCCTAATGCCGCACTGAAGTTGCGCTGGTAGCTAGAAGTCGTCCCAAGGCCGAGGAAAGCTTGGGCCTGCTGTAACTGATCGCCCAGGGTTTGGGCAATTTTCAAACTCTTCTGATAGTATTCTAGGGACTTAGGAAAATCCGCCCCATCGGCATAGGCATTGCCTAAATTGCCGTAGGCCTGGGCTTCACCGTAGGCATCGCCAATGGTATTCGAGATGGCTAAACTTTGGTTTTGGTAGGCGATCGCCCCCGGAATTTTATGCTGGATCAAACTCGCATTGCCGAGATTGCGCAGAACGAGGGCACGCCATTGGGGCGCAATATTTTCCGGTAGGCGGGCTAGGGCTTGCTCGTAGAAATCGATCGCCTTAGTATAGTCACCCAAGGCACCATAGTTTGCCCCAATCCCGGCATAGGCCATGCCCAAGGTGACGGTATTGTGATCTGCCTTAGCAATTTTGACCTGTTGCTGGTGGTATTCGATCGCCTGAAGGTAGTCCCCCAGCACGTAGGCAGTGGTGGCCAGATTGTTTAAGGCATAGGTTTGCAGCGTGGTTTGTTTGGCTTGTTGCAGGATATTTAATTGCTGGGCATAACATTCGCGGAGGGTTTGATATACTTTGCCGACGCGATCGGCGACTTTCCGCCTAGCAATCTGTTCGACTTGACCTTGGCAATTCGGCAGGCTAATCGACTGGCCATTGGCACCGGGGAGTTGGATGGTGCCAAAATCTGGGGTGGGATTGGAGCCGATGGGCCCAGGATTGCCAGGATTGCCAGGATTGCCGGGTAGATCCGTTGGATTCGGTACTGTTGGGTTAAAGGCGACCGGGGCGGGATTAGGTGTGTTAGGTGGCAGAATTAGCATGGCCGCTACGGTGGAGTTTCCAGGCCAAGGAAAGGGGGATGCGCCAAAATTGTTCCAGCTTAGACCGGGGTTAAAGGATCCAGACATGACGGTACAACGACTCGCCCCGCAGCCCAGATTGAGCGGATTGAAAATAGGCAAATGCTCAGGCATGATCCGCCGCAAAATGCTGAGTTCACTAATCCGAGTGGTGGCCGGGAGGTAACTGGCCAGAATCCTATCCGTCCGATCGAGCTTTACCACCACTGGTAACGGATGGCTACGAAAATGACCGGGAATTAAATTATCGGGAATCTTAGGAATTGTAATATTGACTGGAATATTAACCACATTAGAAACAGCAATGCCATCGCTGGCCGTGAGCCTCAAGGCAGTCAAATTCCCCGTGGCATTTACGGGGGGCGTATAGGTGACGAGATCGCCGGGATTAATGGCTGTGCTTGAGACGATCGCCAAGCCATTACGCGTCAAAGTGCCGCCAGCAGTGGGGGTAATTTGGAGGCTGAGGTTATCGGCATCGGTATCTTGTACCAACGCTTGTAGCTGCGCAAAGGTGAATTGAATCGGTTGATTGAGGGCGGTGGGAGGACTGGGCGATGGGGTAGAAATTGTCGGGGCGGTATTGTTAAACGTGATGTTAATATTTGGGGCGGCGGTGACCTGAGGCTGGGCAAAGGTATTTGTGGGTAAAATGGTGTTAGTTCCTGTGGTGATCGACCCAGCGGTGCCATTGGTGCTGGCGTTGCCTACGATAAAGGGTTGATTATTGGGGCCGCCGTTGTGGGTGATGGCGATCGAACCCGGTATGGGGGTGCCCGGAAAAGTGGATTGAATGCTGACCGCCCGACTGTCGATGGTGGGGAGGATATTCGAGCCAGCCGTGCCTTGAATGGTCCCATTGGCGAATAGATTCACCGCACCAGCCTGGGGAGAACCGAAGCCGGAGACTTGGGTGTCAATGGTCGAAAAAAGTAAGTTATTCCCCGCGACTAATCGCACATCCCCGCCCAGTGAATTGTTCGCCCCAATCGCCGTGGTACTAATCGTCCCTATTTGAATATTGCTTCTAGCATTAATCGCCACATCGCCACCAATCAATTGTCCATTAAAGAACAATTGTCCACTCTGGCTGGTTGTAATATCGCCTGTGGTGATCGCACCGGAGGCTAAATTCAAATTCGGTGAAAATAAATTGGTTAACAATACCTGGCCATTATTGCTGGTGATGGCAATATTGCCGATCGAAATATTCGATCCCGTCGCTGCTGCATTCGTGTTTGGCACTCCGACCAATCCCAGGGTCGAACCTGTAACCCCCGTGAGTGCAAACGCTGTGGTTCCCGCTCGAATATCTAGGGTTGGACGGACTGCACCGTCAATATTTAGGGTACTACCATCGGACAGGGTTACCGTATCTTGCAATGCCGGGGAGCCAGCTCCAGTAATCGTCACATCGCCTGCGATCGTCACATTCCCCCCCGCCAAAATATGCAGCGAGGACCCCGTATAGCTATTAAATGCCACATCGCCACTCGCCCGAATCACCGGATCCTTCGGGCTAAACAAATTACCTAAGCTCCCATCGGGCTGCTCAATGCGAAACGCGCCGCCGCTGAAAAATCGACTATCGCCAAGCACAGGGTTGAATGATCGCAATACCAAATCGCCGCTGGAGAATAAGCCACTACTCGGATGGGTGATGGCGGCAATATCGAGGTGGCGATCGCCCCCTAACAGCAAACGCCCACCGCTCTGGAGCATTAACGGTTGAGTTGCGGTATCACGCAGGCGCAGACTATCGCCCGCCAAGAGTTGCAAACCCCCCGTCGTGCGAATTTGGCTTTCGCTGAGGAGAAGATTGCGATCGGCTCGAAACAACGCATCCCCCGCCGATGCCTGCTTTACCACACCATCCCCCGAGTTTACAACCAGTCCCGAACCCGTTAATTGAACCGTGCCATCCGCCTGGGCCACCACCCCCGTGGAATGGGTCAAATCCCCCCCGTCACCAGTTGCGCCAGCGTCAGCGGCGAAAATAATGGTGAACCTGTCCGTGGCAACAGCTCCAACCCCAATACACCCCCGGCTGGACTCAAACGCAATCGATTGCTTCCCGGCACCGCCACCACGGTCAAACGACCGCCGGGAGCCGATAGACTGCCTGTGCTAACCACGGTCCCACCGAGTAGGGTGAGATCTTGACCGGGTTTAACCGCAAGGTTGCCGCTGTTGAAGATTGCCCCCGCATTCCCACGCCAGATCCAACTATCGGGATTGCCCAACAGCCGCGCATAATCGTTACTCCCAGCGCTTTGAAATAACTGATTGCCGAATCCCACGCCTGTGGCCGTTGTGGCCGCAAAGGCTGCGGGAAGATTCAACTGGACGTTTGGCCCAAATAAGATCCCGGCTGGATTAATCAAGTAAAGATTGGCATTGCCGCCAGTCATTTGGATCAGACCATTAATGTAGGACGCATCCCCCCCCGTCACGCGGCTCAACACATTCTGCAACTCCGGCGTCACCTGAAAATTCGCCACCTGATTCCCATCGAGCCCAAACCGAATAAAACTGTGAAATAGGTTGACACCATCTGCCGATCGACTCCCCCCACTAATGTCCAGCCGATTCCCTTGCACCGTCACCTGAGTATTGGTGCTGTTGTCAGGAGCAATGGCCTGGGCCACCAGCATTTCCGGCGCTGCAATGCTAAGCGTAGAAGGCAGCGCTTTCGCGGGGGAAACCTCAACTGTTTGAATTTGGGGGGGCAATCCGGAGGTAATCATGGGATTTATCCAAAAGTTTGAATTGTTCTAGCGTTGCCCTATTGTTCGATCAGAGGTTCACTAACCCAATTATCTAGTTGAATCTCCGGATCGGTTAACAAAATTCGCCAGTTGGCCTGCACATCAGGATCTTTGGGTTTAAGTCGGCGGAGGGTCGCCATTTCGTTCAGGACGTTATACCAGAGACCTTGCTGGGCAAAAATGCTGGCCCGCTCCTCGGGTTTGGCGCGTTGAAGTTTGCAGTTGAGGCTGGCGCTGAGTTTTCGGCGTACGATCACGCCCTTAGCGATGTAAGCCTGCTGACTGTTGGCATCGCAGACGAAGCTGACCTGCCAGCGATAGAGTTTGTCTACTTCTAGGGTGGGTGCGGTTTCGGGGAGCGTTAGTTTGGCAATCCCTGCGTCACCCTTCACTTTGTAGGTACTGCTAAACACCACCGACTGGGTATTTTCATCGCGCAGATCGAGCTGAACTGCTACGCCTTGGTAGGGTTGGTAGAACCAGAAGGTGGGATGGGCGTCGATGGTTTCGCCCCAATTGCTGGAAGTTGAGGCCAAGACCACCATGGGTTTTGGTCCCGACGGGCAGCTAGGACGACTGGCTCCAGAGCCATTGGTGCCGGGAGCGCCCCGCGAGGGGAGTTTGGGCAGGATGCGCCAGGGTTTTGCCGCAGCGATCGCGCCCTGGGAAGAGAGGAAAATACTGCTGAGATAGGCGATCGAGGAGATTGCCCCAGCAACCCTGAACCGTACGCTTTTCATAAGGGGATCTGCTAATCTGAAAGTTAGGTTAAATGTAGGTTTACTCCAGCATAGATATGCAATCCGGAAAATTTACAAGACAGACATCCGGCACCATGGACAGGTCAAAGTGTAACTACTAGAACGTAGCTACATCAAACTAGGATCAATCGGGCGTTGCGTGAATATGTTGCACAGCAGTTAGCGATCGCACAGTAGTCGAGAAGCTAAGGATCCTCGCAAAAATAAGTTGGACATCTCAAACCCCCTCTCTGGGATGAATTCGGTAATTCCACTCGCCATGGAACTTATCTTTCTCAAGTACGATGGTGCTAAATTCGGTCTCCCCAACTTTGATCCCAGTCTTGTAGTCGTGTTTATCCAATTTGACTCGAATCTTCAATCCTTGTTTGGTTGTGGTGTGGCTAATCAGATTCACGATAATGCTGCGGCTTTTTAGCGGCCGACCGCGCCAGTTCTGTGAAATATGACAAAACATCCGGTGCTCAATTTTATTCCACTTACTGGTCCCAGGGGGGAAGTGGCACACCTGAATCCTTAGGCCCAATGTATCTGCCAGTTCTTGCAATTTCAGTTTCCACAAACGAACGCGATTGCCATTGCTCCCACCACAATCTGCCGTAATCAACAGCTCGCTGGCCTCTGGGTAAAGGGGTTTTCCCATCTCATCCCACCATCTGCGAATGGTTTCAGTGGCTAACTCTGCGGTATCGTGACTGATTCCCACACTGACCCAGCCCTGATTCTGTTGGAGATCATATACCCCGTAGGGTAAGGCTTTGCCTTGCACCTTATCGGGAAAATCATAGACATTAACCATCTCAGGCTGTCCTTTGGCATGCCACTCCTGACCCGCATTTTTATAGTTGCCGACCAGTTCCTTTTTCTTGGCATCCACAGAAATCACGGGCTGATGCCGCTGATGAAACGCTTTCACCTGCTTCGCAATATGACGAAACTGCTGGTCTCGATCTTCATGTTGCTTGCCCTCGTGAGTTTTGCGATTGGCTTGCAGACTATAACCCATCGAGTGGAGCAGCGTGCAAACGCTACGTTCACTCACCTCATGCCCGAGTTCCCCAAGGGCCTTGGCCAGATGACTCGTGCTCTTACAAGTCCATTGCAGGGGCGATTCAGGATCGCCACGGGTACTGGCTTCGACTAAAGCTTGCAAATCTTGGCTCAGGGTCGGGTCCAGTTCGGTTAGCCGTTTACGGCCTCCACCTGGGTGACGGATTCCGTCTGATTCAACCGCAACCTCCCCAGAGCCGATGTTAAGGTCTCTCATCCCACTGTAAATGGTCGTTCGGGATATCCCAGTCGCTGCAGAGACTTGACTCACACCGCCTCGACCTAATGCCGTCGATTCGGCTGCAGCCAGATTCGCCGCGTTTTCTCATTCAAGTAGGGTTCAAGCAGTTTATATTTGCTTCTAATCCGCGCAATTCCTGGGAAGTTACTCATAGGTGCTCAACCTCCGAATTCCTTAGTTCCATACTAGCGCAGGATTATAAGTGTTCAACTTATTTTTTCCAGGCGACTAAGTCTTGTCGAATATAGCTGAGAACCATATCTAGTGCCCGCGGTTCTCACGTTTGTGAGGGTGCTAATGGGGAAACCTATCGCCCTAACTTATTCGGGATCCCCTCACAGCCGCCCGGCACCGTCTTCCGCGTCTTAGACCCACCCCAAGCACAAATATAATAACGCTGCTCCTCAGACATATCCTCAACATTCGTAAAATCAGCATTCTCCACCACCGCCCCGTATGCACCCCGTCTTATAATCCGGCGGTTCCGTCCGACTACGCGGCGTCGCCGTCTCCGCCTTACCGTAAAAGAACCGCGTCCCATTAATATCCGAATTACGCAAACTCGCACAAACCAAAATCGTCCGCGCAAAATTCGTCCGCACCAACTCACAATCATTAATCGTCGATCGAATCAGATTCGCATCACTCAAATCCGTCCAACGCAAATCCGTATTCGACAGATCACTACTCGCCAAAATTACACCCAGATCGATCACCCTAATGCCATGCAACCGATCCTCCGCATAGCCCCCCGCCCCATCCAAAATCGGTCTCCCCAACCGCTGATCGCGCTTCAACGGCGTCAGCAACCTTGCCCGTGAGAGAAACCGCAACACCTTCGCCTTCCCAAAGGCATCCACACTCCCCAAAATCGCCGCCGTCCGCCCCTCCGCAATCGCCCGCTCCTGGGGCCAATCCTCCAGCAATCCCTGCTCATCGATCACCAAATCCGAAATCCCCTGGAAATAGGTATCGATCGTCTGCTGCTGCGTAATCGTATTCTGCTGAATCGTCAAATCCTTCGAAATCACATACTGACGCCAGGCCACATAGACCGCCAAAATCGCAATCAAGATCTGACCAATAGCTCCCCCCACCTCACCCAGGGCACCCACCGCATCCCAATTCGCACTGTCAAACAACTGCCCTAAAAATCGATCGAAGCGCACCAGCTTCAACACCCCTACGCCACCCAGCAGCAGTGCCACCACCGCCACAGGCAACCCCTTCATGGGACTAGCCAACCAATCCCGCAGATACCCCTCAACCCAGGGAAACAGCACCTTCAACGCAATCGGCAGCGCCAAACAGACCCCGATCGCCACCACCCATTGATTATTCCAGCCCAGCCCGCCAATCAGCAACCCACTCGCCAACACCAACAGCCCCATCTCCAGCCAAGTCGCCGCCGATCGCACCGGGTTCAAGCGGAGCATCCCCTCCGCCTTCGTGGGAATCTGGACGCCCGGCTCGATCGGCGCGATCGGACCTGCGCCATTATTACTGGACAAACCATTACTCGTCAAACCACTGTCGCGGCTCAAATTCTTAGAATCTTGGGTCATGGGGGGACGATCGCTCTTCCGCTTACTCAGCACCATAGTACCCGTTTGACCCGGATCCTCTGCGTTTTCTTCAATTTAATGTAGGGGCGTCCCGTAGCGGGCCTCCATGATCCCCTGAATCGGCAGCTTAAAGGGCCACCAAAGGCTGTGGTTGGGCAGGATGTTAATCCCCATCGCTGACTTCACTAGATATAGTGCATAGAGCGTTAACAGCACCAGGGTGCCTTTGTACCAGCGATTCATTGTCATAGTTGTCATTTGTATTGGTTACCTCCTACTATAGCCACCGATTATGGCAACCCCCCGACAGCCCCATGACCATCCCATGACATTTTTCGGATCCGCCAGCGATCGGGCAAAACGCCACAGGTAGTGTCTCCCTCAAAAAAAAGTTGCAAATTTAGAGTTTTACAGTATTAATAGTCCTGTCATCGTTTGGTCCGGGGACAAACCCCCTGGCAGATTGGGATCCGGCCCCACTGCTGGTCCATCAAACGTCGTTCCTGAAGCATCTACCCCGTCTTAATTGGTTTCACAGAGAGTTTCTATGGTTTTGCAGACGATCGCTATCAATCTTCTGTGGTGGAGCTAGCCAAGCGTGGCAATCTCCAGGCACTCTCCTATTGGGTGAACTCGGCCCTCGCCCCCTACAAGCTCTATGCGCGGCTCAGCTTTATCCGGGCGGGCTACCTGCGGGTTCAGATAGAGTTTGCCCCCAATACGAAGCGAGATGTCCACAGCACCAGCCTACGCAACCAGCTGATTCGCTACATCTGTCACCAACTCTGGAAACTCAACTCTGAAACCCTAGACGCCGCCCATGTGGTGGCCTGCTACGCCGGACAGTCCAAGATTCTCTGGAAGCAATCCGTCCGCGTCCTCTCCCCGGCCCGGCGGGCCATGCTCGACAGGTCGCCCACCCAAATCCGCACGAAGATCCGCCAGGCTTCCACCCGTCGGACCCAGTTCCAGATGATGCGATCGATCATGATTAGCGGCTCCTCAGCGGCGGCCTTCATCCTGGGATGCTGGCTGGGCTACGCCGATTCGCCCTCGGAGCAGACCAATGCCTCGGCGATCATGACCAATGTCTCCCTACAGGGCGCCCAGGTCCAGGGCAATGCCGCCTCCGTACCCGTACTCAAACCCAAGTCCAACAACAATGACAGCGCCCTGCATCTGATGTTTGGCGGCGATGTCTCCCTTGACGAGTCCTACAGCGCAGCGGTGGGCAACAACTATCAATGGCCCTTTGGTAACCTAGAAGAAGGGCGCTGGGCCGACATCAGCATGGTCAATCTCAACGCCCCCCTGACGACCGCCCTCCAGTCCCAACCCGGCAAGCAAAAGATCGCCAAAGGTGCCCCCACCAACGTAGAAGCCCTAAAAAACGGCGGCATCGACCTAGTCAACCTGGCCAACAACCACACCATGGACTACCAGAGTGCGGGCCTCGATGAAACCCTCAAAACCCTCGAAACCGCAGGCATCGCCGCCGTCGGGGCCGGACGCAACCAGCAGGAGGCTCGTCGCCCGGTGGTCATGGAACTCAAGGGCCAGCGGATCGCCTACCTCGGCTACTACGACTCCGACTTCAATGCAGCGGGCGATCGCAGCGCTGGCATCAACCCCCGCCGCAACGACCGCATCGCCGCCGACATCAAGGCACTCCGGCCCCAGGTGGACTGGATCGTCGTGAATTACCACTGGGGTGAGGAACTGGCCAAGTACCCTGGGGACTGGCAGATCGATCTGGCCCGGTTTACGGTCGATCAAGGCGCGGATCTCGTCGTGGGTCACCATGCCAAGACCCTCCAGGGCGCAGAGGTCTACAAAGGCCGCCCGATCGTCTATTCCCTCGGCAACTTCATCTTTAGCGGCCAGTCCACGGACAAAACCGCCAGTGACTACGACACCGCCGTGCTCAAGGTGGGTCTCAAGGACAAGCAGATGAAAGTGGAGTTCCAGCCCGTGGAGGTGCGCAACTTCCAGGCCAAGGCGGTCAAAGGCGATCGCGCCCAGCAGATCCTCAACAGCATCACCAACGTCTCGGACATCTTCCAGGAGCCCCTCGGCACCTCCGTAGTACTCGACGCCCGGTCCAACCGCGTCGTCCCACCCGCCCAGCCGGAGCCCAGCCCCGAGCCCGAGGCCGTCCCTGAGCCATCCCCAGCTCCGATCGAGGAAACCCCGGCCGCAACCCCCGATCCCACCCAACCCTGGAATCAGAAGTCCTTCACAGGCAGCGAACCGACAAAATCCACGGAAAGTCCGGAACCCAGGGCGATCGAAACTGAGACCCGTACAGACCAGGCACCAGAGGGTAAAACCATGGAAGATTCTTCCAAGGAAGCTCCTAAGGCGATCGAAACCAAGGCCACCGAGCCCATTGCTCAGCCCAGCCCCACGGCCCCGGTTGATCCAAGCCAGCCCCTGCTAATGCGACCCATGTTGCCCAGTTTTGCCCCGGCGCCTGTCCATGGGGCCATACCCACCCCTAGCCCGCTGCCCAGCCTAGAACCCCATAAACGGTTTTTTGCGGCGATCGAGCAAGGCATCGCCCCCGACCTGTCAAACCCTGTTCCAGCGGTAACAGCCTCGGCCCAGTAGGCGTTTGCGGCCCAATTCCCAACCTAGGTGCTCCACTGCCATTTTGAAACTTCAGCTTTGAAAGGTAGACTGGGATTGAGTTGCACCTAGGTTTTTCTATGATGACTGCGTTGGCATTGCTCGTGACCCTCGGAATGTTGGGTTGGGGCTTTTATCGAGCAAAATCCTACGGTTCCCTGGGACTGCTGTCCTGGGGCCAATCTGTGTCCCTATTAGCGCCCTGGCTGACCTTTTTCGGGTTGTTTGCCGCTGGGATCTATGTGAGTTTGGTGGGGATGCTTGCCCTTTTGGTGCTGTCTACGGTGGCCTATGTGCTACTGGGACGCAGGATCAGGGAAGTGGCACCCCAGGAAATGGCAAAACAGGCCCAGGCCCGCGCCGATCGCGCTGCTGAAACCACAACTACCGCTCCACCACCTGAACAAAACATCGGTGAACCCGTCCCCATTCCCCCGGACGACCTAGAAATCATCAAAAGCGTCTTCGGCCTCGACAGTTTTTTCGCCACAGAAACCATTCCCTACCAAGATGGCGCCGTCTTCAACGGCAACCTGCGCGGCGAACTTCAGCCGACCTATGAAAAACTCTCGGCGGCCATGCAGGCGAAAGTGGGCGATCGCTACCGTCTATTTTTGGTCGAAAACCAAGAGGGTCGTCCAACGGTGGTAGTCCTCCCAAAAAGTTCGGATCCGGCCCAGTCCACGGTGGTGCAGAAGGTTTTGGCCGTGGTTTTATTCGTTGTGACGATCGGTACCTGCCTGGAGGCCGCTGGGTTTCTCCAGGGGTTTGACTTCTATGCGGAGCCGCAGCGGTATGCCGAGGTGGTGCCTGTCGCGGCCAGCGTAGTGGCGAGTCTCGTTGTCCATGAAGTGGGTCACCGCGTGGCGGCCCAGAACTATGGCGTCAAATTGAGCTGGCCCTTCTTTTTGCCGACTTGGCAGATCGGTGCCTTTGGGGGCCTGACCCGGTTTGAATCGCTGCTGCCCAATCGGACTGCCCTGTTTGACATTGCCTTTGCGGGGCCTGCGGCGGGGGGACTCCTGTCCCTGGGTTTACTCCTAGTTGGGCTGCTCAATTCCCACCCAGGGAGTGTTCTGAAAGTGCCGACGCCCTATTTTGAAGGGTCGATTTTTGTCGGGACCATTGCCAGGGCAGTGCTGGGCGATCGCCTCCAGGAATCCCTCGTGGATGTGGATCCCCTAGTGATCGCAGGTTGGATTGGTCTGATCATTACGGCGATTAACTTGATGCCTGCGGGGCGCTTGGATGGGGGCCGGATGGTCCAGGCGATCTACGGACGTAAGATCGCTGGCGGTGCGACAGTCGCGACGCTGATTTTGCTGGGGATTGTGTCCCTGGTCAATCAGTTGGCGCTCTACTGGGCCGTATTGGTGCTGTTTTTGCAGCGCGGCCCCGAGCGTCCGGCCCTGGAGGATATCTCCGAACCCGACGATGCGCGGGCAGCCTTTGCCCTTTTAGCACTCTTTTTTATGGTAGTGATTTTGCTGCCCTTGACCCCGAGTTTGGCCGGAAAACTGGGAATTGGCATGTAATAAAACCACATTTCCAACTTTGAAAATTGAGACAAAACAACGGCGATCAAGCTGATTCAGGTGTTTTCGCTGTGATAGTCTGCGTGCGGTTCTGGGCATCATGGGTCATGAACGCTTAACACGACACCGCTTGCGTAGCGCAACGGTAGGGAACCATGAACCCAGATTCCCCGCAGAAATTAAAGATGCTGATTGTGGACGATGAGCCAGATAACTTAGATCTGCTCTATCGCACCTTTCGCTTGGACTTCCAGGTGTTGCGGGCCGAAAGTGCCCCGGCTGCCCTGGATTTGCTCGACAAGCAAGGGGAAGTCGCCATCATCATCTCCGACCAGCGGATGCCTGAAATGCTCGGTACCGAGTTTCTCAGCCGCACGGTCGATCGCTTTCCCGACACGATCCGTATTGTCCTAACGGCCTATACGGACGTTAAGGATCTCGTCGATGCGATCAACTCGGGCAAAGTCTTCAAATACATCACCAAGCCCTGGAACCAGCAGCAGCTCCAGGCCGTGATCCAGCAGGCCGCCGAGACCTATCGCATGGTCAAGCAGCGCACGGATGTGTTGCAGCGCGCCCTGCGGCGGGAATCGGTGTTTAATGCGATCACCACGGCGATTCGGGGCTCCCTCGACTACGCCAGCATTTCCCAGACCATTGTGCAGACCCTGGGTGAAAGTTTTAAGGCCGATCGCGGCATTCTCCACCCCGTCGAGGATTTCCAAATCCTGCGCAAGTCCTTTTCCTACAATATGCCCGAGACCGAAACGCCCCTGGTGGCCTCGGAGGCGGTGACCCAGAGCGCCCTGGCCGCATCCCAGCAGGCCCCACAAATTAAGGCGGTCTACCAAACGGACAGTGACACCCACCATTGGTGGTGCCCTTCCAGGACCAGAGCCAGCTTTTGGGACTGCTGGATTTGCAGCGATCGGGCAAGGCCCGCTCCTGGGGCAATGACGAAACCCAATTCATTGGCGAAGTGGCCCAGCAGGCGGCCCTGGCCATGTCCCAGGCCAAGCTCTACCTGCGCACCCAGCAGCAGGCGGAGAAGATGCGCGCTGAGCTAGAGGTGGCCCGCCAAATTCAAAACAACCTGCTGCGCCAGAGCCTGCCCACCCTCGATCAGATGAAGGTGCAGGCCTGCTGTCAGCCCGCCCGCGAAGTCGGCGGCGACTTCTTCGAGGTCTATGCCCATCCCCAGGGCGATCTGTGGCTGGCCGTGGGCGATGTCTCCGGCAAGGGCGTCCCGGCGGCGCTGTTCATGGCCAGTGCGATTTCCGTGCTGCGCCGGGAACTGGCCCAGGAAATTTCCCCCGATCCCGACGAGGTGATGCGCAACCTCAATCGCATCCTGCTCGAAGACCTAATGAGCACCAACTGCTTCATCACCATGGTGATCGCCCGCTACAACCAGCAGACCCAAACCCTCACCTACGCCAACGCGGGACACCTCTACCCCATGGTCTGGTCCGGCTACCATCCCGCCGACCAGCAGGAACCCCAATACCTCAAAACCCGAGGCATTCCCCTGGGCATCCTGCCCCAATGGAAGGCCAAGTCCGGGGAATGTCAGGTCAAGCCTGGGGAAATCTTCCTGCTGACTAGCGATGGCGTCACGGAAGCGACCGTCAAGTCCGGGGGCGATAGCAACATTCCCGGCTCCACCTTCTTGCAACAGGATGGCCTCTGGCAGCTCCTGCGCCAGCACCCCGAATCCTTCGACCTGCAAGACCTACTTGCCCAAGTCCGAGCGCAAACCACCGCCCAGGATGACGACCAGACCATGCTCTCCCTGGAGGTTCTGTAACTCATGAAAACTGAACTCCATATTCCCAGTGATTTGAAATTTCTGACCATCGCCGAGGACTGGCTTTTGGGCAGTCTAAAGCTAGAGGTCGGTGACACCGTGGACTGGACGAAGCAATCAAGTCGCTTCCGTCTGGCCCTGGTGGAAGCCTATTCCAACGTGGTGCGCCATGCCCACCGTGCCCAGCCAGAATTGCCTGTGCTGATGCGGCTAGAGGTTCAGGACCAAGATATGGCCCTGGAAGTCTGGGATCTCGGCGTGGGGTATGACCCCGGCGACTATCGCACCCCCACCCCTGAAGACAAGCAGGAACACGGCTACGGCTGGATGATCCTCAACCGTCTGATGGATCGCGTGGAATATCAGCTCCAAATCGATGGCCGCAATTGCCTGAAATTGGAGGCCAATCTCCCCTCTGTGCTCAAGGAAACAGCCTAGGTATTTTGGAAAATCTTGTCCAAATCTACATAGAGTTTGCTGTAGGTGTAGGCAAGATCTTGTTCAAGGTATTGCTAGGATTGCCCTACGTCATGCCTGGTTTTAGCCCCCTAGAACACAATTAAGTCCGGCTTTTAGATCTAGATTGCTTGTCTAACGCGTATCTAGTCCTAGGGGTCCGGCCGTGGTTGCGATCGCCCCTCGCACCCACAGTCTTTGCGATCGGATCGTCCCTTTAATTTTTGGTGATTAGGTATATATGGGCAGGGCTGGAACCGCACTCAAACGAGTGCTTGATAGTTATGGCATTAGCCAAAATCAGCTCGCAACCCGAATGGGCATCGATCGCTCCAACGTCAGTCGTTGGGTGAGCGGTAGTCGGGATCCTTCGGCGGAAGCGGTCGCGGAAATTCGGATTGCGTTGGCGGCGATGAAGCCGGAGGCCGGGGAGGCGTTTGTGCAGATTTATCTGTATGAACCAGCGCCCACGCCCGAGCCCGAGGCTTTGACTGGAAGTGGGGTGCAGTATCTAGGTAGTGAAGTCAATTCAATCAATGGTCACAGTTTGCCCAGCAGTTCGATCTATCCAACGGTCCAGGGATTGACTGCCTTTCGGCTCTAGGGATTTGCGTTAGGTGCAGATAGGCATAGACAAAAAGGGCGTAGGCGTTTGAAACAAACCTCCTACGCCCTTTTTGCCGTTGAGCCTAAGATTAGATCAACTTGATAGCTCTAAGGCCAAACAGCAGCGCGATCGCCATCCCCATTGCCGCGCCCAAAAACACCACATATCCGATTAAAGAAGACGCCATAATCTACTCCAAGCAATAAGTTCGACTATCTAACACTATACAATGGAAGGCCCGTATATAGAGCCGAGTCGCCTGTCAACCATGTCTTCAATCATCCCCGTCGCCCTCCCCCAAACCCCCTACAACATCTCCGTCGCCCCCCAAAACCTCGACAAAATCGGGGACCAACTGCGCGATCTTGTCGGCAAACCCCTGGGGGAAAAGGTGCTCGTGGTGTCCAATCCCAGCATTCTCAAACAGTATGGCGATCGCCTCCAAACCTCCATCCAAGCCGCAGGCTTCACCGTCGAGACCTGTTTGCTCCCGCCAGGAGAGCGGTTTAAAACCCCCACCACCCTGCAAAAGATCTACGATGCGGCCCTGAGGATGCGCCTAGAGCGCTCCTCCACCATGGTGGCCCTAGGCGGCGGCATCATTGGCGATATGACGGGGTTTGCGGCGGCGACCTGGCTGCGGGGGATCAACTTCGTCCAGGTGCCGACGAGTCTGCTGGCCATGGTGGATGCTTCTATTGGCGGCAAAACAGGCGTCAACCATCCCCAGGGGAAAAACCTGATCGGCGCCTTCCACCAGCCGCGCTTGGTGGCGATCGATCCGATGGTCCTCAAAACTCTGCCGCCCCGCGAATTCCGGGCTGGTATGGCCGAGGTGATCAAGTACGGCATCATCTGGGATGACACCCTCTTCTCGGCCCTAGAAGCCAGCAAACGTCTGGACCAACAGCGCTACATCAGTGACGACCTGCTCCAGCAAATCCTGACCGCCTCCTGCCAGGCCAAGGCCCATGTCGTCACCCAGGACGAAAAGGAATCGGGCCTCCGCGAAATCCTCAACTACGGCCATACCATCGGCCATGCGGTCGAAAGCCTCACGGGCTACCGACTGGTCAACCACGGCGAAGCCGTCGCCATCGGCATGGTGGCGGCGGGGGCGATCGCTCTTTCGATGAACTGGTGGAAGACAACGGACTTCGATCGCCAAAACGCCCTGATCGAAAAATGCGGCCTGCCGACTAAACTCCCTGAGGGCTTGGACCATGGGGCGATCGTCGCCGCCCTCCAAACCGACAAAAAAGTCAAAGCAGGCCAAGTGCGGTTTGTGTTGCCCAGGAAAATCGGCCAGGTCGAAGTCACCTCCGACGTCACCCCCCAGCTAATCACCCAGGCATTGCAAACCATGGCATGATGGTACAATCGACCTAACGAACCGTGGAACCCCGCCATGCCCCTCAAGCCCTCCCAAATCCTGCAACAGCTCCAAGCCAAACGCGAGGACTTTAGCAACTTTGACGAGGAAACCTCCCGCCTGCTGGAAATGTATCGATCGGCCCTCACCAAGGCCATGAAGCTCGACGATGGCACTATCCGGCAGAAATTGCAGACCATCGGCGACTGCGGCGCCACCCCCACCGGAGCACTCACCGATAAGTCCTGGATTCTACCCTTCGGCATGACCTGGAGCACCCGCGAAGAAAGCCTCAACTGGGTCCGCCAAAAACTTCTTGGCATCTCCACCTTCGCCGTAGACGGATCGCAAATTTACCCCGGCAAGGAGCTCTCCATCCCCGTGGCCCTGGTCCAGATCGGCTGGTACGAAAACCTGCATGTCCCTGGCGGGGAATACATTAAAGACATCGCCACCGACGTCCTCACCCCCAATGACCTCAGGACCGAAAAGGGCGAGATGGCCGATCGCAAGGTCAATCTCCGACGTTTCCAAATGGAGACTGAGCGGATCATCACCTACTTTGAAGAGCATCGCGGCTCGGACACGGCCCTGGCCTTTTTCGATGGCTCCCTGGTGGTGAGTTTTGCGGAGGTATTTGAAGAAGAGACGCGCATGGGCTATGTGAACGCCATGAATCGGCTGCTGGAGGCGAGCGAGCATTTCCAGGTGCCCGTGGTGGGCTACATTGACACCTCGGCGGCCAGGGACTTGACCACGATGGTGCGCCATCTCTATCGTCTGCCCGAAGCACCGACAATCCATGATGCCCAGTTGTTGCAGTGGGTCGAAAAGGGGCGGATGCAGTGGGGGGACTGTCTGGAACTGTTTCAATGTCAGCGATCGGGCATTCTAGCCAAGTACAGTGCCAAGGCCCGCCCGATCGTCTTCACCTACCTCAAAACCAATCGCGAGGCTCTCCCCGCTCGGCTGGAGTTTCCCAAGTGGGTGCTAGATAAGGGCCGGATGCCCCAGGTGCTGGACTGGGTGCGCAGCGAGGTGGTGATCGGCAGTGGCTATCCCTACGTGATCGAGACCGCCGATCAGGTGGCGGTGGTCAGCAATAGCGATCGCCAGATGTTTTTCAAAATTCTCCAGGACTGGGCCGACGGGGAATCCCTCTCCATCCGCCTGGCTCGCAAAGTGGTTAGTAAGATGCGCCGCCGCTAAAATGGGCACTTTAAAACAAGTCAATCACCCCTTAGCCAGAGAGACAAATGGCAACAATCCCCCTTGGGTGGTAGGCCCTGGACCACAGGATATGCCTTAAGGGCGATCTTTCGGCAGGGGGACGGATTTCTCTCCTAATATGTCTTCAAATCGGGCTATGCAACGCCGATGGTCAGGGTGTGATTCGTTTCGCTCAGGGCTCTACCGTAAGCTCTAATCGTCATGGCATCATCCTATGAATTATCGAACTGTGACCGCAGCCTGCGCGATCGCGGCCGGGTTTTGGGCCATGGTGGTCCCTCCTGCAATGGGCTTCTGTATTCGACAAACCCAGGACGAGCAGGACTTAATGGCGGGGCTGCTCGGGCAGCCCGCTGGCCTCAGTAATATTGAGTTATCCCTGGGAGAAGTCTCGACCAATCTGTCTGGCATCTATCGAGGGGGAGATTTTTTGGGTCTATCTTCGGGCGTAGTGCTGAGCACGGGTCAAGTCGATCGCCTGGTAGGGCGAAATTGCGCCGATGGGCGATCGCCCCTGATTCCCGAGGACCAGCGGGCGGGCTGTAATGGCGTTGTCCAAGGCAATAGGACTGATTTGAATACGGATCTCGTGGATCTCGAAGCCAATCAGCCCCTCACCCCCGGCAATCGCTATCGGTTTCCCAAGGATATTGCGGTGCTGGATTTAGACTTTACGGCGGAGGCCGGTTTTCTGAACCTGGGCTATGTCTTTGGCTCCGAGGAATTTGTCGAGTCAACACTCAACAATGATTATCTGAATATCTGGCTCAATGGGGTGAACCTGGCCCAGCTTAATGATGGTCAATCGGTGAATGTTAATAATCTGGTTAAGCCTTTAGATGAAGGATTTCAGCTTAATCCAGACTATATTGACAATGCGATCATCGGCTCCAATCCCGCCAATCAAATCACGCCCCTCGATGGCTATACCCAATTGCTGCACCTCCGTGGACCGCTGTTGCCTGGACGTAATAATTTACGCATTGAACTAGGGGATGGCCCCCAGGACGATGATGGCTATGATTCGGCGGTTTTTTTAGGCCAAATCCAGGTGGAGCAGGTGCCGGGGCCTTCGATGCTATGGGGTTTGCTCAGCTTGGGTGGGTGGAAATTACGGGATTGGCTGCGTCAAAAGATGCGCTAAATGGGGAAAATTGCCAAAAATCTCTACCCTGGGACTCACAGACAAACAGTATCCCAGCGGACTAGAGTAGGATTGCTCATTTGAGTATGTGTTGGTGTGTGTGCCACTGCTTCCGTTATCCGAGGTCGTGGCATTTTTTCTAGCTATTTTTCTTTTTGAAAGGTTTGGAAGTCCTGCCAAGCACCCACTAAATTGCCCTGCATGAGTTTGGCGATCGCCTTAAGTCCCCTCACTTCTTTCCCCGGATTGGGCTGCTTTTCGGCGGTTTCGATCGCCTTCTGGGCCTCTCCCGGTCGAAGGTCCGCGAGGTTGACAAAGGCTAGGTAGGCGTTTGCGTTGGGGTTTTGCGGATCGAGTTGGGCGACGGTTTGGAAGGCGGCGATCGCGCCCCCCACGTTGCGACGGAGCACCTGGGTGAAGGCGTAGGCGTAGGCGTATTGTTTGTTTTTGGGGTCTTCCTTGAGGCGGTAGGCTAGGCTTTCCTGGGCCTGGATCAGGTAGTTTTGCGTCGGATCGTAGAGGTTGAGGCGGGCCACTTGGTCGAAGAGCTTTTCGAGGGCTGTGACGCCCTTGGGCAGTTCGGTGGCCATCAGACGGAGTTTTGTAATCGGATCGAGTTCGGGGGTGGGCTGGGGTTTGGCGGCGGGGCTGATTCCCTCCGGACGGTCTTTGACCATGGCGATCGTGATGTCGGGGGGAACGAGCGGATAGATGTCACCCGTGGTGCGGTTGAGGTAGAGGGCTTCGAGGCTGTAGTTGCCTGTGGCGTTGCTGGGGGGCAGCATGGCGAGGGTTTCGTTGACTTGGTAGAGGGTTTTGGGTTCTAGGTTGGTCAGTTCGCCCAGGCCCAAACCATGGTCATGGAGCCAGTGCCCCTTGCCGCTGGCGCCCACCCAGCGCAGAAGCAGGAGACCGGACTGCAAGTCTGCGCCGCTGCCTGCCCACTTGTAGGTGACGGGGATGGGTTTTCCGGGAGCGGCGGTCCCTGGCACCACCACCTGTTCGAGCCGCAGGAGTTGTTCGTCGCCCCATTGGGCTCCGACGACGGGGGTGACGGTGACGGTGGGCGTAATCCGGCGGTAGAGGTTTAGATCGCTCTGGTCGGGGAGTTTCCAGGTTTGTTCGAGGCGGAACTCCTTGCTGGTGGTGATGGCTTTGGTCAGGGATTCAAGGGCTTGGGGCTTGCGGATGGCGCCCTGTTCTCCGGTTTTGAGCAGGTACCAGGGCAGCGATCGACTGTCGGACCAGACCTGCTGATCGCGGGTGCCCACTTGGCGGCCATAGACTTGGAAGTTGGCGAGGGTGCCGAAGTAGTTGAAATTATGCTGGTTGAGTTCGGGGATGGAGGGCAGGACCCCGACGTTTTGGCGGAGGTTGGGTTGGGTTTGGGCGATGGTGGCGATCGCATCTTGCAGGTGCCAATTCTGCGGTGGTTTTGCCATATGGGAGACGGCCTTACCGGGCAGGAGCGGGAATAGGTTTGACACCATTAACAAACCCATTAATCCGAGTATCCCTAAACGCAGGAAGGCGAAGGGACGCGGAAACAACAGTAAACCCTGGGCCAGCAAAACTGACAATGCTGGCAATAATGGAGCGATATAGCGTGTGTCTTTGTTGGGGTTAAGACTGAACAACAGATAGCCCCCGATTAGAAATACTAAAAGCCAATTGCGCGATCGCGCCAATTTTGAAATAACTTACGTCGTTGTTCCCGACTAGAAAAATTGAGGTTTTCCAAACGATTGCCCCGTTCAAAAACACGTTTGGAATAAAGTAATAAACCAATTAAACCCGCAACTAATAGAGGAATTGAAACCTGCTGAGAAATCTCCTTTAAATAATAGGTCCAAGCCGCGATCGTATTAACTGCTGGATCGCCCTCAGCGATCGCACTTTGCACCGTCGCCCGTTCTCCGGAGGTAAGAATCAACAGCCAATTCGTCCGGTACCAAGGATAGGCAATCGCCACGCTCAAACACAAACCCACAAATAGCTGTGCGATCCTGCCCCACTGACGTTTAAGCAATAGGGAAACAGCTGTCCACAACAGCGGCATAAACAGGAAGAAAATAATAGTTTGTTTTGTCAACAGTCCCAGTCCAAACGCTAGCCCAAACGTCATCACCTTCAACCAGGGATTACTAAAAATATTACTGAAACCCTCACCGATCGCCTCCAACCGTTTTGATATTCTCACCAGCCACCGAGGCTGTCTAAGGCGTTGGGGCGTTTCTTGCTTGGTGGGTAGGAGAGCGATCGTCTCCTGAAGCAATTGCAACTGGGTCTTCCCGGTTTCGTCTAGCGGTGGGAGTTCGGGTGTAATGGCTGTTTCGCTCCATACCGCCGCCTTCCCCTTCGGCTGATACCAAGCTGTCAATAGCGCAAAGCAGAGGGTTACCATCGTCGCCAGGGATAGTCCAGCAAAAACTGATGGCGCAGGGGATAGAGCCCCGGCGCCGCCATGGCCAGTCCCGCTGCCCAAAGCCCCACCACCGGGCTGAATAAGCTTCGCCCCAACCCATACAGCGACAGAATCATCACGGCACTAAACAGCAGGTGAATCATCATGGCCTGATCCCCCCCAGTCCCCACGAGGCCCATTACCGCTGCCGTCACGACATACACTAAGGGTGGAATTTTCGAAGACAGTTGCCAAAGACCCACCCACCAATCTTGATTGAGCCAATCGGGCTGCTTGAGGGCCTGCCAGTAGTTCATGGCTCCGGTGAGGTAGTCGGCCTGGTCCCAGTCGGGCATGCCATGGTCTAGCTGGAGCCAGATGCGATCTAGAGCGGCTCCGAGGGTCCAGAGCAGCAGCAGTATCAGGGGATGGCGGAGAGATGCAGGCACGGGTTCTACGGGCGAGGGAAAATCATCAGCGCCTAGATTGTCCCATGAAGCGCTACGGACAGAAAGCGGGGGGCGGAAGTTTGATGGGAGGAGGGGCGATCGTAAAGGTCACATCCCATTTCGGTAGAGTCTCCGATCGTTGCCAGAATGGGAGAAACCTGGTAGCATTTTCCTCGATTATTTGCGGGCTTCAGGTGACCATACTGCCACTACTCTAGCATGACTGGTACTTTATTTAACTGTCAAGCCCCAACCTCGATCGCACAATCTTCCCCTGCCCCGTCCTAGGAATTGCTTCTACAGCCACCCACCGCTTCGGCAACTTCGGCCCACTCAAAAGCGCCGCGATCGCCCCCTGTAATTCCTCCACCGTCTGACTCGAAACATAAAATGCCACTACGATCTCTCCCCAATTCTCATCGGGCACCCCAATGACGCAAACATCCTCGACTAAACCTGTTGATCGAATCGCCGCCTCAATTTCGGCAGGATACAGATTCTCCCCACCTGAAATAATCTTCTGACTATTGCGACCTACAATATGTAGACTGTGCTGCTCATCAAAATAACCAATATCATCGAGTTCCAACGGCCCCGGTGGAAAATAACCCCGCATCAGCGATCGCGCCTCCACAGTCACCAACCCCGAAACTCCCGTCGGCAATGGTTTTCCTTCCGTATCCCGAATGGTAATCACAGCATGGGGCAAAACCATTCCACAACCCGTCTGACCCCGAAGAAACGCCTCCGGCTTCAGCGTTGCCACCTGCGATGCCGTTTCCGTCATGCCGTAGGTGGGGGCGATCGCTAACCAACGCGATCGCCCTTCCGCCAGCAAGCTCTCCCAAGCCGGAGCCCCCCCTAGAAGAATGGTCCTAAACTGCGATAGTTCTGGGTAGTTCAACAACCGCTGTAATTGCGTCGGCACCAGGGATAGGAAAAACCGATCGCGATCGATCTTAGGAAACACCCCCGCTTCCAGCGCCTTCCAATCGCAAATCGCCAACCTTCCAGAGGTCATCAGCGATCGCCACAACTGCATCAATCCACTCACATGATAAAGCGGCAACACACAGCAGGAATTGATGCGATCGACCCCAAAATACTCCCGAAACCCCTCCACCGAAGCCGTCAACGTCTCCCAAGAATGGATCGCAAACCGAATCTGCCCAGAAGTTCCTCCCGTTGGGATTAGAATATCTCCGCCCCCCAACCCCCCAATACTGGGGGGCTTCCGAGCCAAGCTTGTTTCAAAGTCCCCCAGTATTGGGGGATTTAGGGGGCCAGCTATCCCAAACACCACATCCGGCCTCACCAACCCAGCAACCTGCTCCCACTCCTGCTGCCCCCACCGAGGATTGGTCAAAATCACCACAGCATTCTTCGACACCGCTGCAATAAATGCTGCGATAAACTTTAAGGGATCGGCTTCAGCAATTAAAACAATATCACTGGCGTTTATTCTCAAACAACAGCGATCGATCGCCCTCAGCAATTCCCGATGATCCAGACCATAGAGCCAGTCATCTTGGAAACTAGATAGGCGATCGCGCAGATTAATCATATCTTCTTCAAGTACTGCACCGCCGACCAGCCCGCCGTATTCCGATAGGCCACGGGCACCCACAGCACCCCATCCATCTCCACGGGCTCCCCCGTCACCTGCACCACCTGCTGGGTGGGAATAATCGCCCGTACACTGCGCATCCCCGGCGATCGACGCATATGTAACCCCACCGGATGAATCACCCGATGATTGCCGATACCGACCTGATTCTTTAACGTTTCGGCCTTCTCCTCAGCGGGCGTCATCGCCGGAGGAGTCATCCCAGAGAACTTGTAGGGATTCAGATAGGGATAGGAAATCCTGGGCACGGAGGCAATAGACCAGGCGATCGTCGAAAAGAGCGTAAAACTCAACAGCTTCTCCACAAAGTTCGGAGCCGCCAAATTCCAAGGCAAAACCGCCAGCAGCACACGCAGCGGCGTCAGTAGCAAATTAATCATAGGTTCCGCGAGGGCACATCATCCCTATCTTTTTACCAGTCCTTATCCATTCCTACCATAGGTTCAGGCCCCCCAAGGACAAAAACATCCTTAAAATCGGTACGAAGCACTAAAGTAGAGCGATGCATCCTGTAGATTCGACCCGCGATCGCCTGTCTTCACCAAAGGGAGACCGTAATCCAGCCGGAGATTGAGGTTTTGGACAGGCTTCCAGGTCAGGCCCAATCCCAGTGAGGCTAAAAACTGCTCCTTCGGCAATGGCGTCGGGTTATCCGAGTCATTCCATACTTTACCCAAATCCAGGAAGGGAATCACCTGCACCAGGGATTCCCCAGCGGCGTTTCGCTTCAGCGTGATCTGGTCTTCCAGGGAAAAACTGATGCCATTGTCCGCCGATCGCAGGTTCTGCCGATAGCCCCGCACCGTCTGCCTGCCCCCAAGGATGAACTGCTGGGCAGGCGGCAGGCTGTCGGGGGTGAGCTGCCAGTTGAGCTGGGCCGTCAGCAGGTGATTGGCACTGAGCACCTGCGATCGCTCCAATTGCCCTGTCCAGCTAACAAACTGGCGATCGGCCCCCAGCCAAGGCAGACCAATATTCACCTGACTCCGCAGACTCGTGGCCCCCTTGGGATCGCGCCGCAACCACTCCGGCCCAAGCCGCAAAACAGTGCTGGTGCTGCTGTCGGCTAGGAAGTCGGCGATCAGGGTTTCTCCGGTGCGGTGGGTGAGGCCGAGGCTTAGGGCAAATTCTGTTCGGGGGTTGCGGGTGAGGGGCTGGCGGAAGTTGATGTCATAGAGACTGGATTTGCCGCTGATGTCGAAGTCGCGGAATTTGGGGTCGGTGATGCGATAGCGGTTGGGGGCGTAGCGCAGGCTGAGGGTGCCCTGTTTGGCATTGAGGGGGATTTGGTAGCCGAAGTCGCCGAGGTTGGCACCGCCCGTGTTGGAGCGATGGTAGGAGGCGTAGAGCTGATCGCCCTTGCCCAGGGGGTTGCGATAGCCGACGACGACGCCTGCCCGTTCTGAGCCGACGGAGGGTACGGATTCGTTATCGATCGTCACGGCCCCAAAGACCTGGGGGGCTTCTTTGACGCGGACCGTTAGGATGCTTTGGCCCAGGCCTGTGCCTTCCTTGAGGGAGGCTTCGAGGGAGGTGAACAGGGGATCGAGCTTCAGGAGGCGGAGCTGGTCTTCGAGCTCGCGCTGGTTAAGGGGCTTTTTGATGCCGAGGTTGAGGCGATCGCGCAAGTAGGTCTTGAGGCGTTCTGTGCCGAGGATGTCGATGCGTTCGACTGACCCTTCGATCGCCTTGATCTGGAGCAGTCCGTCGGTGATGGTCTGGTCGACCAGGACGGCGCGGGAGGTGAGGTAGCCGAGGCTAAGGTAGGCTTGGGTGATCCGATCGGCGATGGCGCGCATTTCTTCAAGGCTGAGGGCGCGGTTTTCGGAGCCTTCGGTAAATTGTTGGAGCTGTTGGGGGGTGAAGACGGTGGTGCCCGTGATGGTGATGGTTTTGATCGGGGTCTTGAGGGGCGCTGCGGGTGGTGGTGTGGTTTCGGGGGGGGCGATGGG
>JAAUSA010000212.1 GCA_012031975.1 Alkalinema sp. RU_4_3
GCCAGGTCGGCTGAAGCTTTGAGCGCTATGATTCGCTGCTGGAAGGTATCTTGGCTTAAGATAGCAATCTACTACTATCGTACAAATGCACTGCTTTATGGGTTGTTGAAAAACTTGAACATCGAGTTCCAGCTACGCAGATTTTGGTTTAACTTCAAACTCTGACTGGGAGCGGTAGAAACAAATATCAAATTCCAGGAAAAAATTGGTCTGCCCCAGAATCAATGGGACATTTGGCCGTTGTACCCAGGCAAACAATAATTCAACTTGGGAAAATTCACCAATTTGCACCATTGCGGAAAATGGCATAGCAAGCTGGTTCCCGAGATTGCCTGCCAATGGAATGACGGCACGGCGATCGTCCCAAGTTCCGCCCAAGGCTAAACCAATGTCGTAGGGGAGGACATTCACGGTCGCGCCGCTATCGACTAACCCAATTGCCTCGATCGCCTGATTCTCCCGATGCAGCGTTAATGGGAGTCTTGGCAAGCTGTCAAACTCGTTTTGAGTGGGGCTGGTGGTTGAATATCGTAATCGCATGGCTCTACTGGCTGGTATCAGACTTCTTGAAGGCTTCCATCAAAATTGCACCTGCACCAAAGCAGTCGTAGGGTGTTGGTAGGTCGTAGGTCTTGCCCGGTTCTAAGGGCGAAATATCTTCGATCGCTTCTAGGTCTTCGGCGAGCATCCGGATGAGTTTGAGTTTTTCGGAGGTGGCGAGTTGTCTTGCGGCGGGGAGGACTTCAGCGATGTCATGATTAATGTCCCTATAGTTCTGGGCTATGTCTCTAGTCTACTTGATACTAGAAGCAATGGCCATAGGAGTATGAATGAACTTACAACCGGGAGTCGATCGCCCCAGTTCTCGATCGCACCCTCATACCAGCCAGTAGGCCGATCGCGACTTCGATGCTTTCGATCGATCGCATCCCCTAGCTGAACTCTCGATCGCCCTGGTTCTCGATCGTCAACCTCATGCTAGCCCAGGAGGGCGATAGGGCCTCTGATGCTTTTGGGGATTAGGAGGAGGGTGAACGTATCCTTGGCTAAACTCTCAATCGCTTAGATTTGCAATCATAGCCTTAAGAGAGGATACAATTGAATATATACCTTACCTAACACAGGATTTACAGAAAATGCAAGACGAGCAGATCAATAAAGACCTAGTTTCAGTTTCTGGCCGGGATTCTCAACTACCTGCTGATGCAAACACAACGAAAAAAAAGTGAACATGCATTGCCAAGTGAAACCTACGGCAGCGAATTCAAGGCTCATATTCTAGAAAAATATAAACTTTACGTTGAAATGGCCGACAGAGTAAGCTCAAGAAGACTACAGATGGCTAGCTTCTATACATCTATATACATCTATATTGTCTGCTTTGTTAGCTTTCCTCTCTATCACTAGTAACAGAGATCTTTTCCAAGGGCCGCAAAGCTTCGTCCTTCTTACAATAGCAATTCTTGGACTATGCCTCTGTTTTGCTTGGGCTGCAAACATTAATTCTTACAAGCAACTTAATTCTCTTAAATTTAAAGTTATTCATGAAATGGAAGCTCACCTACCTTTTCCTTGTTACGACAGGGAATGGGAAATTCTCAAGGAAGACAAAAACAGACGAGGTTATCTGCGTTTAACTTCTGTTGAACAATATATTCCTCTAATTCTTTCCGCTCCTTATTTCCGCCTGTTGATTTACTCTCTAATTAAAGCATTGAATTTGTGAAACCGATGGAGATGATTAAAGGATTTAAGATTCATAGCCCAATGCCAATAATGACACGAGAGCATTGTGAATCTTATATCGATTAGAATTTATTTTTCTTGCTTTGGCATTGATAATGTCTACCCTTGCACGTTTGGCTATGATTATCAATTCAGAAGTCATTTTTATAATGTTTTCGTAGTTCAATCATTCACAACAATTGGCGATTCAAGACTGGTTATTATATTAGAGTAGATTGCCATAGTATTCTCAATATACAACACTTTGCAATTTTTAGTATACATACTTAATCCAGCAAGTGTCAAACTGGTCACTATCCGACCACCACAAAAAAGCAGTCTACCGATCGACAGACTGCCTCCAGTTAATAGTTAAACATCGATCGCCCACCCCGCAGCACCTTCTTCACAATGCTGACCAGATAACTCCCACAGACTACCGCAGCCCTCCCCATTGATCACCCAAGCCTCATCCCAAACCAGACTCCAACAGTCAAGGGCTTATGTGGATCCACACCTCTTCAAGCCAGCCATTAGTACACTCCACAACTAAACCCAGCAGTCGAGAGATTTGTATAAACTGAGGATCTATCCCCGCAACCCAGCGACATCTTCACCAATTCGCGATGGACTTAACCTTCGGCTACTAAGACAAGCTGACGATTTAGATTCAATGCACCTCATCAGCCCATGACCGATCGTCTCAGCCAGCAAAACAGGCACAGCATTACCAATTTGTCGCATGGCCTCACCCCAAGAGCCCTTAATCATATAATTATCAGGAAAAGTTTGTAGTCGCTTAGCCTCAAAGACAGTCAAATAGCGAACCCTCCCATCCGGGAAACGAATCATATTCTCCCCACCCGGAACACCATGATCGCCCGCCTTAATTGTCTTTGCAGGCGCATCTAACATACTTCCCGTATGCCCCGGATAAATGCGCGCACCATCACGGAACACATGGTCCTGTATATTATGATCAGACCGTGGATCTGGAATAAGACCGATCGCATCCCGCAGCGTTTGCCATGGCCTAGCTGGCGGCTGGAACATACCATATTTCTCTGTGAGCCTCGATACTTTGTCCTTAAGGGGTTTGTCCATTAAGGGACGCTCAGACTTGCTGATTCCATGCCGATCCCAGTATTCCCCTGTCACATGCATATCCCAGAACAATCTATCCACCGAATGGGTCTCCTGCGGAAATGACCAGACTTTTTTTATATCAGAACGAATCCCAACAATCACAACACGCTCACGCAGTTGAGGCACACCATAATCTGCTGCATTGATTAACTTAAACTGCACATTATATTTAGTTCCTGTATAGGACAGCTGACTCATAGAGCGAAGTTCATTGAGATGACAGCGCCAATCTAATTGAGCATCTACAGAAAAAGCCGGATAAGTCAGTCTGAGAATAATATATTCAAAATAGTCAGAGAAGGTTTGACGAAGTAGCCCTTTAACATTTTCAAACACAAATACCTTTGGTCTAAGCTGCTCGATCGCATGAATCGCCCATGGAAACATATCTCGCCCATCTCGATCGGCCTGATGCTTCCCACCTAACGAAAAGGGTTGGCATGGAGGTCCACCCGCAACAAGGTCAATATCACTTAAAGCATCTAGATTAAAAGTTCTGACATCACTTAAGAATACTTTCTGTGAATCAAAATTTTCACAGAGAGAAGCATAGGCATGTTTATTAAATTCGACCAGGGCAGTATGCTTAAACCCTGATAGTTCGAGCCCTTTAGCCAACCCACCCACACCAGAGAAAAGCTCAAGGGAATTCATGGTCACACCCCAATCCGGTTGAAATGAGTCTCGATATTGGTGACAATCACGCGATCGTCTTTGTGTGCACCCTTACATCGCTCAGCCCAAGGTCTCCCTGGGTGGAGCACATCCCAATCCGATTTTGCCTGCCCATATCGTCCCTTGCCAGGATCATGGTTCCCAAAACCATCTACAGCAACGTTCCAGAGCGGTTGATTCAACTTGATCAGCGCTGCCTCAATCGTACCGATCATGTCAGAAGCTTCATCTTCAAAAATAACAAAGCGGCACATGAATTCTTCCAATAGCAGTCCTGCACCGACTGTGATACTTCTGCCATGCTCTTTAATTCGATTGTGCAGTTCGCGAGACTGAGTTGCCGAACTGTCCGAAATCCGAGATTGCCGCCAACCCTTTGGAACTGCCTTGCCAACGTAAATAGGATAATTATAGGCCAGCCGATTCAACGCCGCATATTTTAGATAGAGGGGATTTTTACCCGTGTAGTAGAGCGCATAGACCCCAACACCCAAAAACACCTCAGGCGTCGGGAGGCTATGAACCGGCGTACCGTTAAAGAATCTGACAGCATCTTTAACGAGTTCGACAAAGACTTCACTTCGATATATATGTTTTTTTCGATCAAATGAATTGGACTTCATAATCACAACACTCCGGACATCTCGGGAAAAAGCTTGGGTGGGAGAGAGCGATCGCCCCCTCCCACCCAAACATCACCTAACCCTTCAGCGCCTTCACCTTCTTCATGATGCTGACCGGATCAAGCCCCTGATGCGGGAACTGCTCCCACAGACCACCGCCGCCCTCCTCATGGGTCGCCAAAGAAGCATACTTCGGAGCCAGACCCCGCTCCAACAGCCAAGTCCCCATCCGACTGCCCAGTCCCGTACGGCGATTGAAATCCTCAACCACCACCACCATCGGGCTAGAACCAATCTTCTTCAGCGTCTCCTCATCCACCACATTCAACGTGCCCTTATTAATCAGGCCAATGTCAATCCCTTCCTGCTTCAGCCGCTCCACAGCATCCAAAGCCCGGTACAAAGCAGCCCCAAAGGCGACAATGTAGCCATCCTTCCCTTCTCGCACCACATCATCCTTCCCAGAGACAAAGGTATAACCCTCACCAAAGAAGTCCGAACCATCCGCACCCAAAATCATCGGCACCTTCGATCGCGTCGAGAAAATAAACCGCAACCCCGGCTCATGGAACACTGCCTTCACACAGGCCCGCATCTGATTCGCATCCGCCGGGAAGTAGATATTCGTCGGATAGCCATCATCCAGGCCATTGTCCGCAAACATATTGTTCATCCCGAAATGGCAGGTATTGTCCGCCATATCATCAATCCCTGCGTGGGAGAAGTGACAGAGCAAATTGGAATTATTCAACCGCGCCATCGTAATCTCAGAAATACACATCTCCAAGAACGCACTAAACGTGGCAAAAATCCCCTGCTTGCCCTTCTGCATACCAAAGCCCGCAGCAGCAGAGAGATTCCCCCGCTCCTGAATCCCGCCGCTAATGAACACCTCAGGGTGCGCCGTCCGAATCTGAGTCAACCCGCAGGAACCTTCCAAGTCGCTATCCACGACCAAGACATTGTTCTTGCGATCGCTCTCACTCATCGCCCCCAGCACCTCGACCACCGCCTCGCCAAACACGTTCCGGTTGGAACCCATCTTGCTCGAAGCCCCGATGTACTGGTAGTCATTGGTCGGTGCGGGCGTATTCTTGAGGATTTCCGCCGCCGCTGGATGGCCCTTCGACTCTAGGTAGGATACCGCCGCCTTCACCGAAATCACATCATGGCCGTGGTTAGAACCCTCAAGGCCGACGATGCCGGGGCACATGGGGCGCTTGGCGATCACAGCGATCGGACCCGGTGTGCTAATCGCTTCACAGATACAGGAGTAGAGGGCATCAATGTCCTCGCCATCACATTCCAACACCTTCAGCCCATGGCCTTGGAGCGTCTTCTTGACGCTGTAGCCACCCAGGTACTGGGAAGGGTTCCCGGCGATCGTCACATCGTTATCATCAATGATCAGCTTCACATTGATCTGCTGGGCCACGGCCAGACGGGCCGCCTCCGCATCGTTACCTTCCTGCTGCGATCCATCGGATCCAAGACAAAACACCGTCTTCCCAGGGTTCGCCAAGGCCACACCGTTGACATAGGGCCACATGTGACCCAAGCGTCCGGAGCTAAACTTCACGCCCGGAGTCAGACCCAGCTCAGGGTGACCGGGGAGCTTGGAACCCGCCGCGCGGTACTGCATCAACTGCTCAGCGGGCAGTTCCCCATCCAAAGTCGCCATCAAATACTGCGTCCCGACCCGGTGCCCCGCCTCATCAAAGAAGATCGGCACAAACTTGTCCGCCTGGCTCTTGAACAGCGCATCCAGGATCATCACCTCCGGCACCGTATCGTAGGGACCCCCCGTATGGCCACCCACGCCTCTGGCCGCACCCGTCGCCGTGAAGAAGACGATCGCATCCCGACAGAGCTGAATATTCGCCTTCAGGGCCGATCGCTGGGCGTCAGTCAGGGTCTTATTCGCCGGGTCCAGGGTCACCTTCTGGTAAGCACTCAGATCAATGGGAAACGCAGCACTCATAAAACAAGTTCCTAATGTTACGGATGTCTAACCTACAGTACCGTTTTCTGGGACCGCTACCACAGGAAATTGGGCGATCGAACAAATGTTCCACCCACCCTGACTACGATAGATTTTGGTTCGGTTATGATTCGGTTAACGGTTTTCTACCAAGGGTTTGGGTCGGTTAGCCGCTGCTTTGACAGTCGAAAACTCAAGGCCTACCTGCGAAGATATGGATGTGAGCCAAACCCAGGCTCCTTCACCTTTTCGGAGTCTCACCCCATGCTTAAGTTGTTTCCCATGGAATCGGTTTATTCGCTGTATCGCAAGCTGGTTGTCAATCCGAAATACCGCTGGTGGGTGATCGGCGCGACCCTGGCCTATGTGCTGAGCCCGATCGATATCGCACCCGATGTACTGCCCTTTATCGGTGAGATTGACGATGCCGTCGTGGTGAGCTTGCTCGTGACAGAGTTGGTTGGCGTATTGCGCGATCGCAAAGCTGAAATTAAAGCGGAAACGAAAAAAGAAACCGCACCTAAGGAGTTTGTGACAACGCAGACGATCGATACTGTTGCAGTAGAAGTTGTTTAGGAACAGAAGGGCGATCAGGACTTGCTTGATCGCCCTTTTAAGTGCGCCCGTACCTACAAGCCACACAAGTCATTAACCTAATTCACCAACAGAATCCTGAAATGCGGGCCTTTAATGCGGGCCAAGCCTAAGCCGAGAGCTTTGCTTTGACAATACTAGAACTACCATCCTGAAATATGACAGCAAACACCACCAGATTCCCACTGATTGGACGCTTGCCAAGATTAACATGGGCCACCGTTTTGCCATTAATGATGCTGCCGATGCCCACAATTCTGACAATCTGTTGACGCTTGAACTGGACATAGACATTCGAATCATCACTTTCCATGAACAAGATATTATCCCCACTCACCTTGGGATGGAGAAACCCCGAAAAAGTTCGCCTTTGTCCCGGCACCTGAGTACGAGTAGTAACCACCGTTGTGAGCCGATCGCCAACCTTCAAGTAAATACCCGTCTCATAGCTTTCAGATCGCCCACAGAACACAATACTTTTCCCATCAAAATCACTGCCACAAAACCCCTGGACCTTGCCAAGACTCGGCAGCACCTGACCGATCGCCACCAGCGTCGTCAGAATACCCTCCCTCTGCAAATAGAGATTCTTATCAAAAAACACCACCGCATTCCCCCTTGCCGAAACACTGGGTTCATCCAATAGCAGATCGTCGGGGTTTGACTTGGCCCGATATAGGATCTGCTGCCGATCGAGGGACCAATGGGAAATGAGTTGTTCCACATTCTCCCGGTAGGGGGAGGGCGCGAACGTTGTGGGGCAGCCCTCCTGACTCCCCGTACTCAGTACACCGTTCCCAAACCCCAAGGAAACCCCGTCCCCAGAGGGCTGGCCACCCCCTTCCCGCACACTATAGGTACAGCCCCCCAAGCTCAAAACCTCCCTGCGACCCTGTTGCCAAAATAAAAGACTCGTCGTATCGCTCCAGGGGCCAATTCTCCCATCGGACTGATTAGTAATCTGCGTGAATCGCTTCGTGGCCGCGACCTGCTTGTCTTGAATATCGATCGATCGATAGTCATAGCTCCCATCAGAAATATCCATCCCACCCCGAAATTGCACAAATTTATTAATTTCCTTGGTGATCAGCAATGGTTTACGATTCAGAGCGTTGTGGTAATAGAGTCCAGTACTGGAAAGGTGGGTGTCGATCGTTTTTCCCGCAGCATCCTTCTCAGTTTTGCTCACAAAACTCCTGGACAACCCGACAAAAACCACGTCCTGGCGATCGATCGAAGGGGAACGATATTCAAATATGGGCAGCTTGATTCCCGGAGAAAGCGGCACCAGAATAGACTGTCCCCCATGGGTCTTGATATCTGTACTCACCAGCGTCTCAAAGGTCACCTTAGCCGCCTGAGCCGCAGAGGCAGCTCCCAACAGACTGGCCGTGAAAAATGCCGCGATCGAAATAATCCGCATGCTTAACAGCCTCTAAAAAATCCCAGGAATAATCACAACGCTCAATACCAGCATCATATTATTGCTCTACCTACGGAAAATTGAATGCTGAAAAGTACAGAATGAATTTATGGGAAAGCTAATAATCTCCAGAATTTTCACAGGTTCCCAGCAGATAATTCCATCCCAGGATAGAAGCGGCTCTGGGTATAGTCCCCAAGGCATAAACCCTAGGGACTAGGTCGGGATGGACTAGACCCGCTCTGCCCGAAACATCCCGAATCGACAGAGGCCATTCCCGAAGGCCAACCGCATCAGCAACAGCGTCGGCACCTCCCGCAGGGACTTGATAAACCCCGAGACGCCAAACTTAACCAAACCCTGGGGCCGCGCAATGCCCTGCCAGATCGAATCGATCCAAGACGGTAGTGTTTCCTTTGACCAATCGGCAGTTATGACTTCACCTTTGACCATGCCCGTAGCCTCTAGCAACTCCGAAAACCCCTCAATACTCGAAAATGCCGGATGGGACCATTGATCCAAAAGCTGCTGCATCACAGGTTTTTCCCAGAAATTAAGGGGGACTTGGCGATCGTCCCGCTGATTCCAATCCGCCACCACCAGATTCCCCCGGCTTCAACACCGCA
>JAAUSA010000213.1 GCA_012031975.1 Alkalinema sp. RU_4_3
GGTGGCGACGGTGCGATCGCATTGTCGGCACTGCTGACGACTAGGCGGAAGGTTTCATTGGCTTCTACTTTTTGATCGCCATTGACGGTGACATTGACGGTCTTGCTGGTTTCGCCCGCCGCAAAGGTGAGGCTGCCTGTGGCGGCGAGATAGTCGCCGTCAGCTGTGGTGGCCTCGCCATCCTGGGTTTGGTAATTGACGGTGACGGGGCGAGTGGTGGCGCTCGACAGGCTAACGGTGAAGCCGTAGGTTTGGGTGCCGCTATTGCCTTCGATGATGGAGGCGGTGGTGGCGGCGACGCTAATGGCCGGGACAACCGGGGTAGGCGGCGGGTTGACGATCACGGTGTCATCGTTGGCGATCGTCACGGTGGCGGTGGTGGCGCTAGCGACGAGCGTTGCACCGGCGGGCGAACTTAGGGTGAGGCCGAAGGTTTCGTCGGGTTCCACGGTGGTGTCGCCGATCGCATTGACCACCAGGGTCTTCGAGGTTTCGCCCGCCGCAAAGGTGAGGGTGCCTGTGGCGGCGGTGTAGTCGCTGCCTGCGGTGGCGGTGCCGCCGCCTGTGGTGTAGTTGACCGTTACGGGTTGCAGGGCGGCGCGGGAAAGGGTGACGGTGAAGCTGTAGGGACGGTTGCCGCTGTTGCCTTCGGCCTGAGCAATCGGGGAGGCGGAGACAGAGACCTCTGGGGGGGTATCGTCGTCGAGGAGGGTGGCGATCGCCTGGGTGTTGCCGAGCGTGGCTCCGGTGGGTGTATCTAATACCACCGCGAAGGTTTCCGTGGCCTCGGGGAGCAGATCGCCGTTGGCTTTGACGGTGACGATCTTCTGGGTTTCACCCGGTGCGAAGGTGAGCAGGGTAGTCGGTAGGGCAATGTAGTCGCTGCCTGCGGTGGCGGTGCCGTCGGTGGTTTTGTAATTGACGGTGACGGGGGTTTTGGAGGGGCTCGATAGGCTGATGGTGAAGTTGCGATCGACGGTGCCAGTATTACCTTCGAGGGTGGGACCGCTATTGCTCAGGACTGAAATGACGGGGACTGGACGGGTGTCGTCGTCAATGATGGTGCCTTCAACGAGGCTTTGGCCTAGTTTGGCATTGACGGGATTGGAGAGTTTGACGCTGAAGAATTCGGTGCTTTCAGCGGTGAGATCGCCCTTGGTTTTGATGGTGATGGTTTTGGTGGTTTCACCGGGGGCAAAGGTGAGGACAACGGGGGTGGTGACGGCCTCGAAGTCCGTGGCATCGGCGGTGCCGTTGACGGTTTCGTAGGAGACGCTGACGGGTTTTGTGGAGGGGGCCAAAAGCTGGACGGTGAAGGTGAAGTCTACGGTGCCTGTGTCGCCTTCGGTCTGGGTGGTTTGATCGCCGTAGAGGGCGATCGTCGGGAAGTCATCGTTTTTCAGGGTGACGGAGGCTGTATCAACGGTCCCGAGGAAGGCTTTCTGGGGATTTTGGAGTTTGACAGAGAAGGTTTCGTCCTCTTCTGGATCGGTGTCGCCGAGGACTGGAATCAAAATGTTCTTGGTGGTCTCACCCACGGCAAAACTGACTGTTCCCGTGATGGGCTGGTAATCGCGATTACTCGTGGCCGTGCCATCGACGGTGGTGTAGCCGATGGTGACGATTTCGGTGTAGGGCCGATCGAGGGTGACGGTGAAGCTGACATTGTTGGTCCCATCGCCTTCGTTTATGGGTGCGGCGGGGCCACTAATGGTGGCCTGGGGGAAGGGGGGCCGGATTTCTCGGGCGAGGGAGAATTCGGAGGTGTTTTTGGTGGCGGTGTCGGTGGCCGTTGCACTAATGAAACCTGTGGTCAGGCCCGTCGCCGTGAAGTTGATGGCGGCGGCTCCGGTGGCATCGGTGGTCACATCGACAAACCCCACATAGCTGCCTTCGCCGAGGTTGGCGGTTCCGGCGGTTGGGTTACTAAAGAATTCGATCCGATAGGTTTTGCTGGCGGCAGCATTCAGGGTGCCGCGAATGGTGGCGTTTGTTCCAGTGGGTTCGGAGAAGGTGAGGACCGGGAAGTTTTGGAGATCGTTGGCGCCCGTATCGGCATCTAGGGGATCATTGGGTGTTTGGCCGACGGGGGCGAGATCGATCGCCAATCCGCGATTGCCTTTAATTGTATTGGTCGAAATGATGTTGCCTGTGCCAGCGGTGACGGTGACGCCGACGGCGTTGGTGAGGATTTGGTTGGCATTGGGGGCGGTGGAACCGATCGTGTTGTTCGATCCAGTGATGGCGATGCCACTGCCTGTGAAGTTCTGGATGACCAACCCTCTGATGTCGTTACCGTCACCTTTGAGGTTCAAACCATTGCTACCAGCGGCTGCGACGTTTGTGCCGTCGATGGCGATCAGGGGCAGCGCGGCAGTCGATCCGGTTTGGGTGGTGCCGTCAATGATCGTGGGACCTGTGATGTCGGGCAGGGCTGACTGGAGGCGAATGGTTTGAACCCCTGTGCCAGCTATCTTGAAGCTAATGGTGTCGGGACCTGCGGTGGCATTGGCGTTGAGAATGGCCTGGCGCAGGGAGCCTTCGCCGCCGTCGGCATTGGTGGTGACGACGGTGTCATTGGGGGCGATGGTGACGGTCGCGGTGCTAGTGGCGGTGACAAAGCCATAGGCTGGGTCGGCAACCAAATTGAGCTGCAAGACCTCGGCGGCTTCGGCGGCAATGTCATCGACGGGCGTTAGGGTCAAGGTGACGGTTTGGACGCCGTCGGGAATGCGCAGGGTATAGCCTGTGGCCGTTCCGGTCAGGAGCGCGCCGTTGCTGGCGGTGAGGACGTAGTCGTTGGCGGAGGTCGCATTGGTGGCGCCAAAAATTGACAGTTGGACATCTAGGGTGCCGACGTTTTCGTTGCGGGATACTTCGTAGGTGCCGACGACGGGCGTGGTGCCTTCCTGGGCGATGGCGATTACGGGTTTTAGCGAGACGATGGGTTTTAGCGATCGACCCACCACGTCTGTGGCTTGGTTAAAGTCCGCTAGCACGGCATCTGTGGCGCTGGTGAGGAAGGCGACATAGCCACCATTATTACTCAATGCAGGGGTATTGGAAATGCCTGTGGCGCTGGGGATGGGCTGGACTGCACCGGGTTTGCGGCTGAGGAGCTGGGTGGTGTTTTGCTGGGTATCTCGAATAAAGACATCCTGAACGGCATTGTCGTCATTGCTTGCCAAGTCCGCTGCTGTGCTGCTAAATGCGACATAGCGACCGTCGCCACTAATGACGGGGGCATTGGATGTGCCTAGGGATGAGTTGCTGGCGGATGCATTTCTTGCGCTGACAAACCTGGTACTGCCACCAGCTTCAAGGCCCCGGATGAAGACATCTGCGCCGCTGCCGTTGCTATCAGTGGGCGTGAGGTTATTGGCGGTACTGACAAAGGCGACAAATTTGCCATCTCGACTGATCACAGGAGATTCAGCTCCAATCCCCGTAGCATTGCCGGAGCTAGCACCGGAAGCATCCACGGTAACGAGGGTTATGGCGTTTGTGGTGATGTCTCGAACGTAGACATCTGTGGTGGCGTTGGTATCGAGGGGGCTGAGGTTGGCCGAGCTGAGGAAGGCGATGCGGGGATTAGTACCGCTACTGATGGTTGGATTACTGGAAGCGCCTGCTGTATTGACTTGGCTAACGGCGGTTACTTCACCCGTTGATACGTTGTAGAGGAAGATGTCAGAAACGCCGTTCGTATCGCCTGCCACGAGGTCGGAGGCTGCGCTTTCAAAGGCTACGTATTTACCATCGGCACTGATGACTGCTTTGCCAGAGCCCCCATTGCCACTGGTGTTGGTGGCTGTTTTGCTGATCAGTTTGGGGGGGACGAGGGGATTTGTGCTATCCCAGATGAACAGATCTCTGGCGCCATTGCCATCAATCGCAAAGTTACTCGCATCACTGGCAATCACTACGTAGCGGCCATCTTGGCTGATTGCCTGGACGGTGGAGGCCCCATTGCCTGTCGATGTGTCTCCTGCTGTGCCTCTGATGCTAACTAACTGAAGATTTTTGGTAGCTCCGTTCCAGAAGAAGACATCCTTAGCATTGTTGCTGTCTGTGACAGATGTGAGGCGATTGTCCAGACTGTCAAATGCAGCATAGCGGCCATCTCCACTGATATATGGATTGTCAGATGCGCCTGCGGTGGTCACTGTGGCATCGTTAGGGGCGCTAATCAGTTGGGTATTGCCGCTATTGAGATCGCGCAGGAACACATCCGATAGGCCATTCACATCACCCGGCACTAAATCGGAGGCATTGCTGGCGAAAATGACGGCGCTGCCATCGTCGGTGATGGATGACTGGGAGGAGAGATTACTCGATGCATTGCCCGTTGCTGAGCCGAGACCCGTACCCACACGGGATACCAAGGTCAAACTAGGCGTGGCCACATTTGTGGCAAACACATCTTTACTGCCGTTGCTATCGCGGTTTTGGGCGACTAAATTAATGGCGTCGGAGTCAAAAACAACCGTTTGGCCATTGCCGCTAATCACGACGGAATCCGTGGCGCCGTTGCCCGCTCCGGCGGTGCCAAGCTGGCTGAGTAGGGCGATCGTGGCTGGTCCCGTGGCGTTGGCTTTATAGACAAAGGTGTTGGGGACGCCGCTGGTACTTTGGGGATCGAGGTTTCTAGCCGCGCTGCGGAAGGCGATCGTTTGACCGTCGCCGCTGATGCTCGACGATCGAGATTCGCCTGTGCCGACGGCGCCAGCGTTGCCACTGATCAGGGTGGTGGTTTGAGTTGTCAGATTGCGCAGGAAAACATCCTTTTGGCTATTTGTGTCATTGGCGACTAAATCCCTGGCCAAACTGGTAAATGAGATGAAGTTGCCATCATCACTGAGGCTGGCCTGGTCCGAGATGGCCGCTCCGCCCGCTCCGCCAACGCCGCCCCCCGTTACCGCTGCGCCCGTGGCGGTGCCGCTGCTGGCGACACTCACCAATTGCAAGCTACCGGAAAATCCTGTGGTAGCCTGAGTCCAGACGAATAGATCCTCAGAGTTATTGCCGTCGGTTTGGGTGGTGAGATTTGTGGCGGAGCTTTTAAAGGCAATGCGTTGGCCATCACGGCTGATGATGGGTGCTGTGGATGAGCCGTTCGAGCCTGTGCCGTCAGGCTTTGCACTGACTCGTAATAGGCCCACAGCCTCGTCGAATAGGTAGATATTATCCTGGCTGCTGGCACTGGTAATATTCACCAGATCCGTGGCTCGACTGACAAAGGCAATTCGTTTGCCATCCCCGCTGACCACGGGGTTAAAGGAGATGTCGCCCCCCGATTGGTTGGAATTTCCGCTGAGACTGACTAAATTTACGGTGCCTGTGGCGCCCGATCGCTTCCAGGAGAAGACATCCTTCCTAGAATTGGTGTCAATTTGGCCTAAGGCTGGATCGATCGCCAGCAAATCACTCGCCGTACTTTCAAAGACAACGACAGTGCCGTCATCATTGATGGCTAGGTTCTCCGATCGCCCGTGGGTTGCGGTGGCATCGATTGTCTTGGTGATTAGATCGAGGGTGCCTGTGGTTCGGTTCCAAATGTAGACATCCTGATCGGTATTGGTGTCTCCTGGGGTCAAATCCGTTGCATCGCTGACAAAGGCCACATAATTCCCATCACTGCTAATGACGGCATTGCTGGAGGCGCCATTGCCTGCATCTGTGGTTCCTTTGCTGACAAGGGTGATCGCATTGGTGGTGCGATCGAGCAGGAATACGTCGGATTTGCCGTTGCGATCGTTGGCCACCAGGTTGCTGGCGCTACTGGAGAAGACGACAAAGTTGCCATCGCGGCTGGTGGATTGGCGGGGGGAGATGACGCCGCCCGAGGCTTCGCTGATGGCGTAGGCGGCGGAGATTAGGTCTAGATCCAGGAGCCCGTCGTAGTGGAAGGCACCGCTGAGGGATGGGTTAACGTCTCCGATCGCCGATTCTAGCTGCCAATTGCCGCCGATCGCATCGCCGGTGCTGTCCGTGGAACCTGCCACATCGGCGCCAGATAACCGACTCAGCCCCTGAAGGAACATCTGTCCGCGCATACCCTGGGCGGCGGAGCAGCCATAGAGGAGGATATCCCCGCCATCTGCTAGGGCCTGCCCCCAGGATTGAATCTGGGCACCGTACTGGTCCAGGTTATCGACGGTTAACCAGTCCGCACCGAGGGCAATGCCACCGGAGGCCCCGTGGGAAATAATTTGTAGGCTGTCTACTCCACTGCGCCCTTGGAGTACCTGGGTGACTTGGTCAATGGCATTGCTGTCAGGGGTGAGGAAGTAGACCTCGGAGCCGGGGGCCAAACTGGACCAGGAGAAGCGATCGCCCAGACTGCTGTCTACAAAAACCAGGGCATTGCCAGACTGGGAGGGGGAGGAGAAAGCGCGCTCCTGGGACAAAGAAGTGCGTTGACTGGCGGAAAGCCCAGCAAATTCCATGGATCGTGCTCCTGAATTCAGCAACGGTAGGGGAAATGGGTTTGGTTGACAAGAAAGCGGACTAAATGGCCATCTTGCTCATTCAAGATAACCGCTCCTATCAATTTGGCACGGGAAATTCTCTGCACTAGGAGGTATAACCTAGGGCGGACTATTGGTGATCCAAAATCAAACCTGAGAGGGATGTCCTCTGTGTGGGATGTATTCTGGATAATGAAGATGCACGCACAGATTTGATTATCCAAACTCTGGTCCTGCGGGCATCCGTAGAATTACGCTCTGACGGCAAAATTCTCTGACTTAATCCTTTTGTGACCCTAGATTTTCCATGGATTCCCTTGATTTGACATCCCAGGATTGGCTGCCTGCGGCGGCGGGCTTGACGGAGGCGACTTCGCGATCGCTGCTTCAGTCTATCCAATCCATTGATCTTTCGACCTCGGCCTCGGCACAACCGATTGGGACGAGGTTTGCCTACCGGGGGGCGGGGGGGAAGGCGATCGTCATGCTGCATGGGTTTGATAGTTCTTGCTTGGAGTTTCGGCGGCTGGTGCCGGAGCTGGCGGTTGACCATCGTCTGTGGGCGCTGGATATGCTGGGGTTTGGGTTTGGCGATCGGCCCGCTGATCTGCAGGTGTCGCCCGCGAAGATCTGTGAACATCTCTATGCTTTCTGGCAATCGCAGGTGAAGGAGCCGATGGTGCTGCTGGGGGCGAGTATGGGTGGGGCGGCGGCGATTGAGTTTGCGCTTTCTCATCCGGAGGCGGTGGAGAAACTGGTGCTGCTCGATAGTGCGGGGCTGACGCGGGGGCCGAATCTGAGTAAGGTGTTGATTAAGCCCCTGGGGAATCTGGCAACAGGCTTTCTACGGCGGCCCGATGTGCGGATTAAGGTGAGTCAGAAGGCTTACCAGGACCAGAGTTTGGTGACGGAGGATGCTAACCTGTGTGCTTCCTTGCACCTATTGATGCCCAATTGGAGTGAGGCGCTGATTACCTTTACGCGGAGCGGTGGGTATTATGTGGGCGATCGCATTACCCAGGTGGCTGTGCCGACATTGATTCTCTGGGGGCGCCAGGATCGGATCCTGGGGACGAAGGATGCGGCTCGGTTTGAGGCGGCGATCGCTCTGTCTCGGTTGCAGTGGATTGAGGACTGTGGTCATGTGCCCCATTTGGAGAAGGCTCAGGAGACGGCGGGGGCGATCGCGGCGTTCGTTGCTTAGGTTAGTATGGGGGGCGTTGCGGTTTTTTAGGGTATCTGTTTTGAGGTTGAATTCGCTATCGAGCCTGACGCAGGGGCAGGTGGAGCATTGGTCCCGGCAGGCGAAGGCTATGGCGCTGGGGGGGCATTTGCCGGATTATATTCCTCAACTGGCGGAGGTGGATGGGGAGGCTTTTGCTGTGCAGGTGCGGACGGTGGCGGGGGAGGTTTTGACGGCGGGGGATTGGGGCGATCGCTTTGTGCTGATGAGTGTGGTGAAGCCGTTTTTACTGTTGTATTTGTTGGAGCGGTGGGGGGGAGGAGAGGGTGTTTCGGCTGGTGGGGCGGGCTCCGTCGGATCTGCCGTTTCATTCGCTGTCGCAGTTGGCGAGCGATCGGGCGTTTCCGCGTAATCCGATGATTAATAGTGGGGCGATTTTGTTGGCGGCGAATGTGGAGCCGGAGGGGTTTCGCCAGTGGTTGAATGGGTTGGCGGATTGTGAGTTGCGTTTGGACCCAGGGATGCTGGCGTCGGTGGGGTCTTTGCCGAATGAGTCGAATCGGGCGATCGCGACGATGCTGTGTCAGGCGGGTCAGATCTTGGATGTGCAGGGGGCTTTGGAGTCCTACAATTATTTGTGCTGTCTGTCGGGTACTGTTGGGGATTTGGCGAAGCTGGGTATGTTGTTGGCGGGGCCTTGTGATGGTCTAGATCGGCGGCATCAGCGGATGGTGACGGCTTTGATGTTGACTTGCGGTTTGTATGAGGCTTCGGCGGATTGGGCGGTGCGGGTTTTTCGCCACAGATTCAGCAGCAAAAACAACTTAATCTTCAAACCCAATTGCTCGGCCAGCAGTACGACACTCGCAAGCGATATCACCGATCTACTGTTGGGGCCAGTTCGGTTCGGGCGGTGCCGGTGGCGGTGCGTCCTGCTCCTCCTCTCCCTCCGCGCCACCACCGATCGCCGGCAGGCGGATGTTGCGCATGGCACGACGGTGGAGATGGCGTGCTTGTACACCATCTGGCTCACCGAGTTACGGAGCAACACGACGAACTGGTCGAACGATTCGATCTGTCCCTGAAGCTTGATTCCGTTCACCAGGTAGATCGACACG
>JAAUSA010000214.1 GCA_012031975.1 Alkalinema sp. RU_4_3
CCAGCCGAGTCAATCGTAAGATCTTGGCCCACACTTTGTGCTGCTGGCTCAACCACAAGCTGGGAAGGGAGTTGCTTCAGTTTGACGGGCTGATTTGTGATGCCTGAAAAAGTTGCACATCGCCTTACATTTATAATGATACCTTGGGCGTTACCTTGGCTCTTCGATCGCGCACTAATCACCGCACCATTGCTGACATTTACGGTGCTGAACTTATCGATCAAAATAATACCGCCATTTCCTGTAGCCTCTGGTTCATTGGGGAATGATTCCGTAGAAGCAAAAATTCCCGTCGAGTAGGCCCCTCTTGGGTTTCCATTGGCATCTAATCCGAGGAATGGTGCATAGCCATCGAGACTAAGGATGGAGGGGGTTGATGGATCTAAGGCTGTGACTGTAACATTTCCTGCATTACCACTGCTATTTGTGCGGGCTAGGATCTCTGACCCGCCTGTTAATTGTAAGGACTGGGTTTGGATATTGATGGTTCCACCGTTTCCCTGTGACCCTGATACAACATCTGTAGAAATAATGCCAACATTTTCGAGTTTGATCGAGGGTGCTCGCAAGCTCACCGTCCCACCCTGTTGCCCCGATGACGATCCGATACTAAGACTTTCAATTCTACCTGCCGCGTCAGGCCCTAATCCACTCAAGGAAATAGTGCCACCACTTTCGAGTTTGATCGAGCCACCTAGGAACCCAGAGGATCTCAATGTCGCACCTGGGGCGATCGTAATATTCCCAGGGGCTGTAATGCTAATATCCCCACCGGTCAAGGTCGGATTAGCCGTGAGGTCGAAGGGGGCAACGTCAATATTGTTCGTCGTGACATTTCCGGCCCCTGCGGCCAAGGTGACCACACCGCCGGATGCGGCAACGGTCCCCCCTAAGGTAATGCCTGGGGGTAAGTTATTCCCGGTAGAAACTGCCGTTGCTGCCCCACTCAGCTGAGGCTGATTCGATCGAATAATCAGAGCCGGAACCCTTGCCAAGGTTGCAATATCAGGATTAGGGTCATTAATGCTCTGGGTCAGATCGGGACTATCAATTCTCACATCTCCCTGAAACCTTACGCTTCCGAGGGATTCCACTAGTAGGGATGCACCCGTATAGGTTGCGGCAATGTCTACATCGCCTGTTGAGCGAATGATCGGATCATACAGGCTTCTAAAATTAGCCAACCGTCCAGATTGACTCCGAATCTGAAAGGTCCCACCACTGCTGAACTGGGCATCCCCGGAAATGGTGCCATCACCGATCAGGCTCAAGGCCCCACCGCTGACAAAGGGTGTGTAATTGGGATGACTGAGGGCAAGGATATCAATGCCGCGATCGCCTTGAATCGTTAGGGAACCCGCAGACTTGGCTAAAAATGGCGTAGTGACTGTATCCCGAATTTGAATCTGCTCCGAAGCTTGCAATTTTAAATCCTGACCCGCTTGAAGCTGCCCCTGCAATGTCAAAGTCTGGGCGGCAAGTTCGAGATTGCCACCGACTGCCAGGGAGGCTGAACTGACAATCGGACCTCGATAGTTTGTCCCATACTGTAAGCCAGGGCGCACGCCTATGGTGAGGAGGTCTGGGACTTGGGGATCGATCGCATCAAATACAACGCCCGATCCCAGCACCAATTTCTCCGCTGTGGTGGCAGTGAATGATCCCGCAATATCTAAGCGCGCCCCCGATCCAAACAGGATGCCACGGGGATTCATCAAAAACAGATTGGCATTGCCCACAACCCCGAGGGTGCCAAAGATATTAGAGGGTTGGCCTCCGGTCACGCGGGTGAGGATATTATCGACTCCGATCGGATTGGCGAAAAAAACCCGTTGTCCCGCTGCCACATTGAAGTCCGAAAAACTCTGAAACAAATTCTGGCCACGCAACGCACCCCCTTCAATCAATGTGCCGGGCTGATCACGAATCACCGCATCTGGATTGACTTGCGATCGCTCTACGCCTAAGGTCTCATCCGGTAGAATTTGAGCGATCGCCGGAACGCTCACAAACCCAACTAAACTAAGTGAAACTGCACAGGCCCGAATCACACCGAGGGAAACAGCGCCAGGTAGAAGCATTAAAGCACTCCGCAATCATCTCTTTTGGAAGAACACCACTGAAATCAAGCAAAAACTGAATCTAAAATTCAGTGTATTTGTAGCTAAAGAAAAAAGCAATGCAATAGGCTAAAGTTAACGAATTATAAACCTGAGACCGTATCGTTTTTTACTTAAACCTGCTTATCATACTTGGTATATAGATTATTTTCTATGCGAAAGCTGCTGTTTCCAAGGCAATAAAAATCGGGTGAATTGCATAACTCACCCGACGTGCGTAAGAATCTTTGTCTAGACGCAGGATTAGAACGTGAAAGTCGTACGGATGGTGCCGATCAAGGCGTCGCTGTTGCTATCGCGCTGGCCGGGATTGGTCACCCAGATCAGACCTGGTGTGATTGAAATTTTGTCATTGAGGGCGTATTTGTAGAAGCCTTCGACATGCATAGGGATTGCCCGCGCGCCGGACACAGGACGGTAGGGTTCCGCACCCACGACAAAGCCGAGTAGGTTGCCACTCTTGCCGAAGTCGGGCAGGGCGATGCCGACGCCGTAGCTCCAGAGGTCGCTTTTGCCTGCCCCATCTTGGACAAAGTTGACGGTGCCCTTGGTGAGGAAGCCGTTGACGGTGAGTTTGGGGCTGAGCTTCAGGGCCACTGCTGCACCAAAAGCGTTCACTTTGGCGGAATTACTCAAGGGGCCTTTGATCGCGTCGCCTGCCTTGTTGGCGAAGGTGGTGCCCATGAAGCCTGTGCCGCCAGCGCCCACGTCGAAGATGCCGCCGCCTTGACGGTAGGCATTGACATAGTTAAGCGCCACCGTGAGGTTGTCGCTGGGCTTGAGGGTGAGCTGGGCCATGGCGGAGTAGCTGCCGTTGAACAGACCCTTGCCGGGGTTGTTGGCGGCGGCGATCGGGGCACCAAGTGCTCCGGAGTTATCCGCAAAGTAACCCGCCGAAAGTGCGATTTTACCCGCATCGTAGGTCAAGGCACCACCGCTTCCGGCCCCGATCGCATAGATCGGATTACGCTGGCCATAGAAGGAAAGGGTGCTGTTGCCACTGTCGCCCGTGTCAAGGATCGGGTTGGCGGTGGATTGGTAGTCGTAGTGACCGCCGCCGACACCTGCTAGGTAGAATTTGAGGTTTTTACTGATCTTGCCGTAGTAGGCGATCCAATCGGCGGAGACCTTGTTGCCGAAGTCAGGGGTGAGGGACTGGATTTGGATGCCTTCAGCGTTACCCTCGGGCAGCGTAAATGGTGTCGAGTTCCCAGCGGCGAGGCGGGTGTAGAGTTGGTCTTCTCCGTTGAAGCTAGTGACGAGGGAGAGACGCACGCGATCTTGGAAGACCGTGTTGTTATTGTTGCTGCTGCCAAACTCATCACTGACGGCAAAAATCACTTCTCCATTCAACTTAGTGGTGGTGGAGAACTGCTGTTTTTCTAGGGTGCCGACTTTGGCATCCAGGGCATCAACCCGTCCCTTAAGGGTTGCCAGTTCTGCCGCAAACTCTCCTGGAGTTTTTGCAGGGTGGCTAGGTCTTCTTTTTTGACGAGGTTTGCAGTACTGGCAGCGATCAACTCGTTGACGCGATCGAGACAGGCGTTCAGCCCGGCGGCGAATTCGTAGCGGGTTAGGGCTCGGTTGCCGCGATAGGTGCGATCGGGATAGCCTGCAATGCAGCCGTAGCGCTCAACTAGGGACTGGAGGGCTTGGAAGGCCCAGTCGGTGGGTTTGACGTCGGAGAGCTGGGAGACGGAGGTCACCTGGCCCATGGTGCTGTTTTCTTGGCTGTAGGCTTGGAGCTGGGTTGGATTCTCTTCAGCTTGGGCGGAAACAGTCCCAAACAAGGCACTGGCCAGCAAAATTGACCCTGCAATCAGGGCGTTAGAACGAAACTTCATTAATGGTCCTCACATTCACACAGGTTCAGCGTATCGTAACCGAAAAAACTACGAGCCCTAGAAATTGGGTAGTGGCTTCATGTTAACGGGTGTTTCTTGCGTAATACGACCGGGTAAATGCCGATTCCTGAGGGTTTTCTCTGGGTTTATGGCCATAAAAAGCGGTTGAGCCTGTAAAAGTACTCAACCGCCTATGTTGTATCTACAAACTAAGACTTACTTGGATTCAGTAAAGTCTGCATCGATCACATCTTCGCCGCCGCTGTTGCTGCCACCTTCTGCTCCGGGGGCGTCGGCTCCGGGGGCTCCGCCCTCACCGCCTGCCTGCTGATACAGGTTGGTGGTGATTTGGTAGAGGGTCTGCTCCAGTTCAGTTTTGAGGGTCTGGATTTGGTCGAAGTTTTCCGCTTGGATGGCTTCGCGGAGGCTCTTGACGCCGGCCTCGACTTTGGTCTTGTCACCCTCGGAGACTTTGTCGCCCAGATCGCTAAGCTGCTTCTCGGCCTGGTAGGCGAGGGAGTCGGCTTGGTTTTTCAGGTCGATCTTGTCGCGCTTCTCCTTGTCGGTGGAAGCGTTGGCTTCGGCATCGCGGACCATTTTCTCCACTTCGGTTTTGTCCAAGGTCGAGGCGCCCGTGATGCTGATGGACTGCTCCTTCCCGGTGCCCTTGTCTTTGGCGGTGACGCTCAAGATACCGTTGGCGTCGATGTCGAAGGTGATTTCGATCTGGGGGACGCCGCGAGGGGCCGGAGGAATACCGTCGAGGCGGAAGGTCCCGAGGCTCTTGTTGTCGTTAGACATTTCGCGCTCGCCCTGGAGGACGTGGATTTCCACGTTGGACTGGCCGTCCACGGCGGTGGAGTAGGTTTCGGACTTCTTGGTGGGGATGGTGGTGTTGCGGGGGATGATTTTGTTCATCACGCCGCCCAGGGTTTCAACGCCCAGGGAGAGCGGGGTGACATCCAAGAGCAACAGACCTTCGCTACCTTTTTCACCGGACAGGACGCCTGCCTGGACCGCTGCGCCGAGGGCCACCACTTCGTCGGGGTTGACGCTCTGGTTGGGTTCTTTGCCGAGGATGCGCTTGACGAGTTCCTGGACCGCAGGAATCCGGGTAGAACCGCCGACGAGGACGACTTCCTGGATTTGGGCCTTGGAGAGCTTGGCATCCTGGAGGGCTTTTTCGACGGGGATGCGGGATCTGTCGATCAAGTCGGCGCACAGCTCTTCAAATTTGGCACGGGTCAGGTTCAGCTCCAAGTGCTTGGGGCCGTCCTGTGTTGCTGTGATGAAGGGCAGGTTGATGTCGCTCTGGGTGGCGCTGGAAAGCTCGATTTTGGCTTTTTCAGCGGCTTCGGTCAGACGCTGGAGGGCCTGCTTGTCCTTACGCAGGTCGATGCCTTCGGCCTTCTGGAACTCAGCGGCCATATGGTCCACGATCTTCTTGTCGAAGTCGTCGCCGCCGAGGTGGGAGTCACCGGAGGTGGCCAGCACTTCAAAGACGCCGTCGCCGATCTCTAGGATCGAGACATCGAAGGTACCGCCGCCCAAGTCAAAGACCAGGATGGTTTCGTTGGCTTTGCTTTCCAAGCCGTAGGCCAGGGAGGCGGCCGTTGGCTCGTTGATGATCCGCAGGACTTCCAGGCCCGCGATCTTCCCGGCATCCTTGGTGGCCTGACGCTGGGAGTCGTTGAAGTAGGCGGGGACCGTGATCACTGCCTGGGTGACTTCCTGGCCAAGGTACTTACTGGCGTCATCCTTGAGCTTACGCAGCACCTGGGCCGAAATCTCCTCTGGAGCAAACTGCTTGCCCACGTTGGGGGAGTCCAGACGGACGGCACCGCCGCTGCTGATCACTTTGTAGGGGACTTCAGTGGTTTCATTGGTCACTTCATCGAAGCGGCGACCGATGAACCGCTTCACAGAATAGAAGGTGTTCTCGGGGTTCATCACGGCTTGACGCTTGGCGATTTGGCCCACGAGGCGATCGTTATTTTTGGCGAATGCGACGACGGATGGGGTTGTGCGGGCACCTTCAGCGTTGGCAATCACTGTGGGCTTACCGCCTTCCATCACGGCGACACAAGAGTTTGTCGTTCCTAAGTCGATTCCAACTACTTTTGCCATAGCGCTACAAAGACTCCATCAACAATGTTTCAAAGGGGTTTGGGGATCTATCTTCAGATGTGCGATCTGATGATTTGAAGGCGGATCAGCAATAAAGATCTGACCCTAATAGTTTGTTCAGACATGGCCCTTTTATGAAGGGGTGGTTACCGAACCTTGGGTGGGTGGGAAACTCGGCGGCGGGGCTGGACCAGCAAGCAGGAGGGCCTTTGGAGTGATGGGTTTGGAATCACTTGACCCGCCGTCCGAGCGATTAGCCTAGACATTCAGTCTAGACCGTGGGTTCCGAGACAGGGGGAGTCGCCTGGGGGGCGATCGCCACCTTCACGCTATGCTGCTTGTCTTCGACGAGTTTGGGTAGGAGTATGGTGAGGATCCCGTTGTTGAACTCGGCGGTGGCTTCGGTGTGGTTGACCTCTAGGGGGAGGGGGATCACACGGTGGAATTGGCCGTAGCGGAACTCGGAGCGGTAGATGTGGTTGTGCTCGTTGGTCTCGGGGGCTTTGACTTCGCCTTTGAGGGCAACGGCTTCGCGGGTGACTTCGAGGTCGAGGTCGTTGGCGGAGAACCCAGGGAGTTCTGCTTTCAGGACTAAGTGGGTTTCGGTGGCGGAGAGTTCGATCGCCGGGACACGCAGACGGTTGATCACGTTTTCGCGGGTCATGGGGACGATGTCTTCGAAGAGTTGGTCGAGTTGACGACGCATGGTTTCGACTTCTTGCCAGGGTTGGAAACGGATGAGAGACATGGTGTTAGCTCCTGAATTGTTTGTGGGATTATTTTTTGGATAAAGACGGTAGGTTCTGATCATGGTGATTCGTCCTGCGAGAGGTTCGATCGACGGTAGGCTGTGAGCCGCTTTAAGAGTTTGTTTTGCCTTGGGCTCTTGCCTTTGGTCGATGTACTTAATGTAAGCGCTAATAGTTGTGACAACACTGGGGGGAACCGTATTGGGCCAGGGGTGGTTGCCGTAAATGGTGTTTTGTAGAATGCTTGACCGAATCGGTTTAGGTTCGGTTTAGGTGGGGAGAGCCGATGGGGGTCGGGTGAGGGGGAAGCGGAGGGTGAAGTGGGTGTGGCCGGGACGGCTGGTTACAGAAATGGTGGCGTCGGCCTTTCATGGCCTGGATGGCGTTGCTGATCAGGTTGTTCCAGATTTGGTTGAGTTCGCTGGGGATGCAGGAGACGATGGCGGTGGGCAGGAGGATCTGGGCGGTTGAGATCAACAGGTAGGGTGGTGGTGAGGGAGCGATCGCGTTTTTGGGGTCACGGGGGCGTGCTAGAAGTCTGCCCTATGATTTTAGCGGAGATGGCGGTGGGTGTTGCCGGACTTCATGACTGTCTTACAATGGAACCTATTAAGTCAATCATCGTGATCGCAAAAGGTGTCGAATGATTCAGGTCGCTCAGGAACGGAAGAAGAGCTTTGCGAGTTTTACGTACAAAGAGGCGTTCAAGCAGTTGGCGATCGCTGAGTTGTTGCGGTGGTCGATTGAGGCTGAGCCTGTGCCGATTAGCGATTTTTTCCGGCAGCGGCTGGAGCGATTGCAGAGGTTTGATCTGGAGAGTTTGGAGGTGTCGAAGACGCTGTTGATTGATGCGATTTGTGAGGAGGGTTTGGAGGGGTTCGATCGGCTTAAGGTTTGGAAGGGGGCCTATCTGGAGGGTGAGAAGACCTGTGGGAATGCGGATTATTTGATTGCGGAGCGGCGGGGGTATCTGGAAATGCCCTATGTCTGTGCTATAGAGGCGAAGAAGGATGATTTTGAGCAGGGGACGGCGCAATGTCTAGTGGAGATGCAGGCTTGTCAGTGGATGAATCGACAGGCGGGGCGGGAGGTGCCGATTTATGGGATTGTGACGAATGGTGAAGGGTGGAAGTTTTATCGGCTTGATCAAGATGGTGCGGTGTGGGAGTCGTTGCTCTATGGGATTGGGGAGATGTCGATTTTGTTGGGGCTGTTGCGATCGTTTTTTGGGCTATGTGCGCAGAATTTGGATGCGGTGAAGGGAGGTGCTTGACTTGTGACAGTTCCCCAGTTGATCAGGCTAGATCAAAAAGGCTACGCACTGTGTAGCCTTTTCCCAAATACTGAAGTTTTCAGCTCATCTGAACCCTTAATCTCACTCTAGATTCTTGAGCTGCGATCGCGTTTTTTGTCATTACATACAGCCAAAATCGTTGCAGGTCTGTTCAATTTTTGGGATCGTTCGGGTTTGTTCGCTGTGGTCTTGGCAATAGGCACAGTCTTGGCTGATTAATTCTTTGCCTTCATGACTGGTGGTGGCTTCTTCAAGGATGGTGGTTGTGGTTTTGCGGGCGATCGCTGTACATTTGAGACAGCGAGAATAGTTGTTGATGGGAATGGTTTTAAGGCGGAGATTTTCGCGGGTCGGGGCTGGAGAACAGTTGGGGCAGTGGTCGTGGCTGTGGGCGATTTTGATGCTGTTGAGGTTTTTGGCGAATTGTTCTTTTTCGGTGAGGAATTGTTCGAGGTTATTTAGTTCTAAGGTAACTACTCAGGCTTAAGAAAATGAAAAAGAATCCAGTTCTTATGAATGAGTAGAGTAAAGTCATAAAGATTCATAAGACAGGAGAGCCCTTTGCCTCAACAAACACCGCCAACGAGCATGAGTC
>JAAUSA010000031.1 GCA_012031975.1 Alkalinema sp. RU_4_3
GGTCTGGGGCGATCGCTCGACGCAGCGGCCCAGCCAGAAGAAGCTGGCGGTGACGCCGTGGCGATCGAGTACCTTGAGCAGTTCCTTGCTGTAGCGCGGATGGGGGCCATCGTCGAAGGTCAGGGCGATCTTGGGCTCGGTGGGGGTCCCCGACCAGAGGCAGTTGGAGAAGGTGGGTTTGAGTAGGCGGTAGAGGTAGGGATAGACTGGGGCGAATTGCATGGGACGAGGGATGAAGCGCTGGCTGGAATGCGAGTATGGGTTAATTTGATGGTCTAGCTAATGTATTGTCCTTGGTTTCCCTCCAATCTGGGGGGCGAGATTAGGACAGTCTGGGAATTGTCTGGGGAGGTGTGATCATGGGTGATGCGATCGATTTGGTGATTCTCTGCAACGGGCCTGGGGAGCTGTTGACCTGGGTCAAGCCTGTGGCGAGGGCCTTGCGGCGGCGGTTGGGGGAAGACCGGGCGCTTGTGCGGATTTCGGTGGTGCTGTCGCCGGATTCGAATGCCAGTGGGGGGGAGGCGGATTTGGCACGGCGCTATGCGGAGGTCGATCGCGTCCAGGGGGCTGAGTCCTTTTTCCCATTTTTGCTGCTGGGCAAGACCGCTGAGGCCTGGGACTGGCGATCGCGGGGGGTGGTGATTTTCCTCGGGGGCGATCAGGTCTTTCCGCTGGTGATTGGCAAACGGCTGGGCTATAAAACGGTGCTTTATACTGAGTGGGATGCGCTTTGGCCGAGGTTTGCCGATCGTTATGGTGTTACTCGGGAGGCGATCGCTGCGAAGGCTCCGGCGAAGTTTGGCCACAAGTTTGCGGTGGTGGGGGACCTGATGGTGGAGGCGGGAGCCCAGGCCCAGGCGGCAAATCTGACGGTGGAGCGGATTGGGATTTTGCCGGGGTCGAAGGCGGCCAAGCTGACCCAGGGATTGCCGTTTTTTATCGAAATTGCCGATCGCTTGAGTCAGGCGCGCGCGGGGCTAGAGTTTGTGATCCCCGTGGCTCCGACGCTCAGTTTGGAGGCGTTGGCGGCCTATGGGGATGGGGAGAAAAACCCCGTGGTGGCCTTGGTGGGTGGGCGGACCTGTCGATTGGTGCGATCGCCCGAGGGGAATTATTTAGAAACGGCGGGGGCAATCGGGTGCTGCTGGTGGAGCCGGAGGCGGGGGAGTCCTACAAGGTGCTGCGGGAATGCTGCATTTGCATCACGACGGTGGGGGCGAATACGGCGGAGTTGGGGGCCTTGGCGGTGCCGATGGTGGTGCTGGTGCCGACCCAGCAGTTGGATGCGATGCGGGCTTGGAATGGGCTGCCGGGGCTTTTGGCGAATCTGCCGGGGGTGGGGACGCTGATTGCGAAGGGGATTAATCTCTATATGCTGCGGCGGTTGGGGCTGCTGGCTTGGCCGAATATTTGGGCCGGGCGGCAGATTGTGCCGGAACTGGTGGGGCGGCTGGAGGCCCAGTCGGTGGCGGATCAGATGTTGGATTATTTGGAGCACCCCGAGAAACTGGAGGCCATGCGTCAGGAAATGCGATCGGTTTCTGGACAGCCGGGGGCTAGCGATCGCCTGGTGGAATTGGTGGTGGATGTTTTGGGTTAAGGTGACAGCCGATCGATCGCCCAAACCCCGTCACTCAAACGATACCGCAGCCGATCGTGCAACCGACTCGTGCGACCCTGCCAGAACTCGATCGTATGGGGCTTGATCCGAAACCCACCCCAATGGGGGGGCCTGGGCACCTCTTTACCTTCATATTCAAGCTTCAGCCTTCCGAGTTCGCGATCGAGCACCTCCCGATTGGGAATCACTTCGCTTTGGTTCGAGGCCCAGGCCCCCAGGCGACTGTTGTGGGGTCGGCTGTAGAAGTAGCCATCGGATTCCTCCGGGGAAATTTTTTCGACGCTGCCCTGGATGCGAACCTGGCGTTCGAGCTCGGCCCAGAGAAACACCAGCGCTGCATGGGGGGTTTGGTTCAATTCCTGGCCCTTATGGCTGTTGTAATTGGTGAACAGCACAAAACCGCGATCGTCAAAGTCCTTCAGCAGCACAATCCTCGCCGATGGACAGCCCGCTGCATCTATTGTCGCCAGGGTCATGGCATTGGGCTCCGGCAGTTCTGCTTTGACTGCCGCATCAAACCACTGCTGAAACTGCACAAACGGGTCGGGGGTGGCACTCGCTTCTACCAATGCTTCTAGGGTGTAGTCACGGCGTAGATCGGCGACTTCGGGACGGATGGCCATGGAGAATTTCCTTGTCTACAACATAAAACGCCTCTCCATACCGTAGCATTGCGCTATGCAACTTTGAAGGGGTGGAGAAATCGCCATGACGCAACTGCTGGCCGGGGATATTGGTGGGACAAAGACAATTTTGCGGCTGGTGGAGACAGGCCAGACCTTGTATGAGGCCACCTACGCGAGTGCCAAATATCCCGATCTCGTGCCCATGGTGCGGACCTTCCTCCAATCCGCCGCCGAGGTTTTGGCCCAAACGCCCGCCCCCACTAAGGCCTGCTTCGGCATCGCTGGACCCGTGGTGAACAACAGCTCTAATGTGACCAACCTGGGCTGGGTGCTGACGGGCGATCGCCTAACCCGCGAACTGCACCTAGAAAAAGTGGCCCTGATCAACGACTTCGCCGCCGTGGGCTACGGCGTGTTGGGACTCAGCCCCGAAGACCTATGTTGTTTGCAGTCTGGGGATCCAGAACAGAATGGTCCGATCGCCGTCATCGGTGCAGGCACAGGCCTCGGCCAGGGCTATTTGATCCATAACGGCCAGGGCTATTGCGTCTTCGGGTCCGAAGGGGGCCATGCCGACTTTGCGCCCCGGAGCGTCTTGGAGTTTGAACTCTCCCACTACTTAATGGAGAAACACAACATCGATCGCCTCTCCGTCGAACGGGTGGTCTCGGGCCAGGGGGTGGTGTCGATCTACCAATTTTTGCGCGATCGCCATGTGGCGGACGAATCCCCAGAGATTGCCCAAATCGTCCGTACCTGGGAATCGGAGCTGGGCCATGAGAAAACCGTTCAGCCCGCAGCGGCGATCGGCGCTGCGGCCCTAGAAAAACGCGATCCGCTCTCAGAACAAACCCTGCAGCTCTTCATCTCGGCCTACGGCGCAGAAGCAGGCAACCTGGGGTTAAAACTCCTGCCCTACGGTGGCCTCTACATCGCAGGCGGCATCGCAGCAAAACTCCTACCCCTGATCGAAGATGGCACATTCCTGGCGGCATTCCACCACAAAGGCCGAATGCGCCCCCTATTGGAGCGCATTCCGGTCCATATTGTGCTCAATCCCCAGGTGGGGCTGATTGGCGCGGCCCTCTATGCCTCAAGGCTCTAGGCCTTACATTGGCGGACGCGATCGAGAAAGGCCGATCCAATAAATTCCCGATAGGAAGAATGCATGGGCTGGTCGTCAAAGTCGGCGGTGGAACGGATGGGTTTGGGTAAGGCGCCGCTGGTGAGAGGGGCCTCGGGGAACTTGGCGTTCTCATCCAGGACGGGGGCCGCTTCGTTCCAACTGATGGTCTTGCTGAAGGCAGCCCAGCGATCGCCCTTGCTCTCCAAACTGCCGTAGTCGAGGGCGTCGGGCCAGAGATTAAGCTGGCTGGTGAAGCCGTAGCGGCCTTGGCTGTGGTTCTTCCAGAGGCGATCGATCTGTTTGATCGCCTCGCAGGGAAAGGTCGAAACGGCGCTCGTGGTCAGCCAATCATGGCCGATCACGGGTTGGTCTTGGCTTTGGGCGATTTCGATCACCAGGCGCTGGGTTTCGGCGTTGGCGGCCATCCATTGGCCGGACTTGAGCTGCTGCTCTAGGGTTTTGTATTGAATCTGGGGTTTGAATAACCTGTGACTGGCGGCCTGGCCAGACAGCCCCAATAGGAAAATAGACCCGATCGTCAATAGACCGAGCAGCGAAAATTTGCGATGCACCATGGAACTTATGTTTGTCCCTTGCGGAACTTCAATGCGTAGATGGGCTAAGTCTTCCCCTAAAATCAACATCGGTAACGTTTTACGATTTGGGAGATAGAATTCCGTGGATTTAGCTCGCATTCCCGCCCAGCCTAAGCCTGGCCTGCTCAACGTCTTGATCGAAATTCCCGCTGGCAGCAAGAACAAGTACGAGTTTGACAAGGACATGAACGCCTTTGCCCTCGATCGCGTGCTCTACGCTTCGGTGATGTATCCCTTTGACTATGGGTTTATCCCAAACACCTTGGCTGATGATGGCGATCCGCTCGATGGTCTGGTGATCATGGATCAGCCCACCTTTCCGGGCTGTGTGATCGCCGCCCGGCCCATCGGCATGATGGAGATGATCGATGGGGGCGATCGCGATGAGAAAATTCTCTGTGTGCCGGATAAAGACCCTCGCTACGCCCATGTCAAGTCCCTGAAGGACATTCCCCAGCACCGCTTGGATGAAATCGCCGAATTCTTCCAGACCTACAAAAACCTGGAGAAGAAGACCGTGGAAATCCTCGGTTGGAAGGATGTGGATGCCGTGATGCCACTGGTGGAGAAGTTCATCAAGGCCGCTGGCTAATTCAGGGATTTAGGTAATTTAAGGCGTCCAGAGATTAATCTTTGGACGCCTTTGTCATGGAATATTCGGATCCACCCATTTGCAAATCCTCTACAAAATCTTCCTGGCAGGCGATGGGTGTGCTTGTATAGGGAACTGAATGCTAGACCGATCGGATCAAACTCGAAAACTCACCCCCTATCCATTGGGAATGTTCGATATGAACTGGGTAGCATAGGTGATAACGACAATTAAAACCTGCATAACGCAGAGAATTGGGGCGGGCTATGGTTCAGTCATCAGCATTTGAAGTGCAATTTTGGGGTGTGCGCGGCAGCATTGCCACACCGGGTCTTTCCACGGTGAAATACGGTGGAAACACTTCCTGCGTTGAGGTCCGAGCGGGTAGCAAGCGGATTATTTTTGACGGCGGGACGGGCATTCGCGTGCTGGGCCAGCATTTGCTCAAGTCCTCTGCCATCGAAGGCCATATCTTTTTTAGCCATTCCCATTGGGACCATATCCAGGGCTTTCCCTTCTTCCGGCCCGCCTTTGTCCCCGGTAATGAGTTTCATATCTATGGTGGCATCGCTCCGAATGGAGCCACCATGCGCCAGCGTCTTGATGACCAGATGAGTCATCCGAATTTTCCGGTGCCGATGCAAATTATGAAATCCCTGATGGAATTCCACGATGTGGAGCCGGGGGATGTGATCGATCTCGGTGATGGTGTGACGGTGGAGGCCGCCTCCATGAACCATCCCAATACAGCCCTAGGCTATCGCGTGGGCTGGCAGGGCCACAGCATTGTCTATGCCACGGACACGGAGCATTACCCCGATCGGATCGATGAAAATCTAATCCACCTCTGTCGGGATGCGGATATTTTGATCTACGACGCCTGCTATACCGACGAAGAATATAATGACACTAGGACCTCCAAAGTGGGCTGGGGCCATTCCACCTGGCAGGAGGCCCTGAAGCTGGCCGATGTGGCGCGGGTCAAACAGGTGGTGATGTTCCACCATGATCCGGACCATGATGATTTGTTTTTGGAGTCGATCGAGTCCTCGGTCCAGGCCGCTTACCCCAACAGTCTGCTGGCCCGCGAAGGCATGACGCTGTCGGTGACCCTGAAGGTGGGTGTGGCCTCCTAGCGCATTTTCTCAACGGCGCTTTGCAGTAGGGCGAGGGTGTGGGCGACTTGGCCGGAGTCGAGGAGTTCCTGGGCGAGATTGATGCCGCTGTCTAGATCGCTTGCGGGGCCGCACCGCCAGAGGAAAAAACCGCTATTCCAGAGGAGGGCCTGACGGTGCTGATCTGGAATAGCGGTTTTTTCTAGGGGGGCGATTAGGCTGGACCAGTCGAGCGGTTCTGTGAGGGGGAGTTCGGTATGGTTGAAGCCGTGGTCGCGGGGATGGAGGCAGAGGCGATCGAGGAAGCTGCCGTTGCCGAGGCCGAGGATGTTGGTGCGATCGCGTGGTAGGTCACAGCTGCCCTCTAGGCCTTTGACGGTGGTGAAGTTGGGGATGCCGTGGAGATGGAAGGCATCGCAGAAGCGCTGCTCCGTAGGGGGATGGACGTAGCCGCAGATGCGCTGGGCGAGGAGATCGCTGCAGGGTGCCCACATCAGTTCCAGGGGTGGCTAGGGGGGGCGCTTGCCAATCTCGTCGCGGTAGGTCATTAGGGCTTGGGCCAAGGGGAAATGGCGCGGCAGGTAGATAAAGCCCAGGTGGGTCTGGGCAAAGACGGTTTGGATTTGGTCGAGGGTGAGTTGGTCCCAGGGGACGCCCAGGGCCTGCCAGATTTCAATAAAGGAGAGGCCATACTTCGTGGGGACCTGGCGATCGCCCCCATGGAGCAGGGTCGGCACCTGGGCCGTGGCGAGTACTAGTGCGACCAAAACGCCCAGGGGTAGGGTGCGCGATCGGCCATCGTAGGGATGGCAAAAAATGGTGGTGGGGTGGGACGCGGGAAAGGCATGGAGCTGGGGACCGAGTTCATGGTAGGCGTCCAGCATGCCCGCCAGCTCTTCTCCCGTGGGGCGCTTAATCCGGTGGGCAATCATGAAGGCGCCGATTTGGGCGGGGGTGGCCTCCTGGGTCAGCATCATGCGAGTGGCGGCGGCGGCTTCGTCGCGGCTGAGATTTTCCCCGGTATGGGGTCCGCTACCAATGGTTTTGAGTAGTTCTCGAAAAGCGATACTCATGCTCAATTTCTGTCCCCTAACGCGATCAAACCATCGGCTATATAGTCTAATCCCAATCATTCGGAATAGACGGTTCAGGTTTGACATTCTGGATGGGGCTTAATGGGGATTGGGTGGGGTTAGGGCTTGGTGGACCAGGTCACGGAAGCGTTTGATGGGGGGAATTTTCAGGCGATCGAGTGTTGTTACTAAAATAACTTCGCGGGTGAGTGTGGGTGGGGCGGTCGATCGCACGGCCAGGGTGCTGTCGAGATGGACATCGGCGATCGCCCCCTGGGGCAGTAGGGCAATCAGTTCGCCCTGGCGGACAACCCCGCGAAAGGCGTCCAGGGTATTGAGTTCGAGGGCGGCGTTGAGTTTCAAACCCTGGCGTTGGAATTGTTCCTGGAGTAGGCGCTGCATGCCGTAGCCGTCCTTAAAAACCACCTGGGGGGCCTGCATGATTTCCTCCCAGGGCACCTGCTGGTGGTGGGCCAGGGGATGGTTGGCGGACATTAGGACCTGGATTGGTTCTTCGTAGAGGACATCGACCACCATTTCGGGACTGGTGGTCAGGAGGCGATTGTTCATGACGATGGCCAGATCGACCAGGCCGTCCTTGAGGACTTTGAGGGCGCGATCGCTACCCAGGGAAGTCACCCGCAACTGCACCTCTGGAAACTCCTGGCAAAATTTCTGGAGGACCGGGGGCAGGTGGAAGGCGCAGATCGAGTGGATGGCGGCGATGCAGAGTTCGGGCTGTTGGCCGGAGAGGAGGGTTCGGATTTCTTGGCTGGCGGTTTGCCATTCCTGGCAGATGCGGCGGGCGTGGGGTAGAAAGATATCCCCGGCGAGGGTGAGTTTGGCCTGGTGGGTGCGGTGAAATAGGGGGAGTCCCAGTTCTTCTTCGAGGCTTTGGATCTGGCGACTAATGGTGGACTGGGTGACATGGCATTGGCGGGCAGCCTTTTGGAAACTACCCGTCTGACTGATGGCAAGGAACGCTTGGACTTGTTCAAGACGCATGGGAAACCGGGGGCGCTGGGGCAAAAACGTGCGGGTTAACCCCATTCTTTCAGGGCTTGCTGAAGGCCGGGATGGGTTGGATCGGCGTTCGTTGCCGCCTGTAGTGCTTGCTGGGCAAGCAAGGGATCGATCGATCTGAGCGCTGCGATGATATGGAGGCGCAGATGACCATCGGCGGTGGGGATGAGGGCAACTAGGGGAGCGATCGCGCTGGGCTCAGCCAACTGGCCCAGGGCTGTGACGAGGCTGGCCCGCAGTTCCGGTGGGCTGTCGGGGAGATAGACCTGGAGCAATTGGCTGCTGTGGAGGCGCGCCTGTTGGCGACGGCCCAGGAGGTTGCAGGCTTCCTGGCGCAGACGCTTTGTGAGGTTGGCGTTTTGTATCGCATCCATAAGGAGATTGAGTGCGGTGGGATGCTCGATCCAGCCGAGGGCGCGGATGAACTCTAGGCCGAGGGATTCGGGCAGATGGGGTTGGGTCAAAGCGCGATGGAGGGCCAGGGCTGACTCTGGGGTGGCGATGCGGCTGAGGGTGAGGGCACTGTGGCGGCAGGTATCCAGGTTCAGATCGTTGAGCATAGGGACGATCGCGCCGACCCAATCGACAGCCTGCAATTCCTGGGCGCAAAAACCAATACCTTTGACGGCGGCGCTGCGGACGATGGAGGCCTTGTCTTGCAGGGCATTTAGCAGCGTTTGGGCAATTTGGGGACTGTGGAAGCTGCCGAGGGCCTCGATGGCGATCGCTCTGGTCTCCGCCTGACTATCCTGGGCCAGGGCTAGCAAGGGGGGAATGGTTTGGCTGTGGCGTACGAGGGAGAGAACTTGGGCGGCGAGCCTGCGGGTTTGGGGCTGGCCGTAGAGGGAATCAAGGTGGGGGAGGACAGCTTGGCCCATCTGACCGAGGCTATTGACGGCCATGGTTTGCAGGTCCGGGTCCTGGCTGTCCTGCAGCAGCGCAATCAGCAGCGGAATAATTTGCGGTGACTGAAATTCTGTCAACACCCGGATGCCAAACCATCTCGCATCCGGGTCAATCTCGCTGTCTTGGACCAGATCGATCAGCCCCTCAATGGCCCGATCGCCCAATTTCGCCAGCACCTTCGCCCCCTCCCAGCGCTCCTGAAACTCCCCTTCCACCAGGAGATCTAGGGCCAGGTCCACGGTGCTTTGGAGGGTGACCTCATCCGTTGGGTCAAAGCCTCCGCCGTTGATGAGCCCCTGCAACAGGGCCAATACCTGGGGCCAGTCGCGGAGATCGCTGGCGGCCTGGGCTGATTGAAGGGGGTGGGTGGCGGGACGATTGGAGAGAGCAGCGTCAGGCATAGTGGTGATGTGAGGGGCGATTGTTAAAGCGTTTTGTCGAGTTTTGTCGAAGGGGAAGCTAGCTAAACCTTAACGTAGATGTCTTTCTCCTTGACCTGGGTGGGAAAGGTTTGGAGAGCTTCCTTGGCCGGGCCTTGGAGCACCTTCCCGTCGGCTCCAAAGGTGGACCCATGGCAGGGACAGACAAAGGCCTGGCGATCGCCGTTCCAATTGATGATGCATTTCTGATGGGTGCAGGTGGCATTGATGGCGCGGTACTGGGTCTTGTCGTTGGGGTCCTGGACCAATAGAATGGGGTCTTTAGCAAAATAGTCCCGGAGTATGGCCCCCTTTGCTTCCTCAACTTCAAGGATTGAAGCAAATTTGGCAAACCCCTGGGGTTCAGAACTTTTTTTAGAACAGCCCGTGACCAGCGCGATCAACTGACCGAAGCTGCCCCAGGCCAGCCAGGATAAAAATCGTTTGCGTTGCATAAAAGGAGACATTAGCTATGACCTCAATAGTGGAGGAGTGCGTCGGGAAACGGAAGGGCGAGGCGAGGATTTGATGACTATTTTGCATAGGTTTGATGCATAATCTTCCAGTCTGTCAATATTCTGTAACTTTGAATACGAATCCCCACTTGGATCTCACCTAATTTGACACTACGGAAATCAGATAACACAAACTTCCTGCGTAAGTCTTGACCCAAGACCCCATTCTGTCGCTCAATTGTTGTTCTTGACGGCACACCTTGACGGCACACATAGGCACAACTCTTTCTTATGACAAGCACCATGCCAGCAGCGGAAAAGCTGAATAAGTTTGAAAAATTTAAGGCGGAAAAGGACGGTCTGGCGGTTAAGGCGGAACTGGAGCATTTTGCGCAGATTGGCTGGGAGGCCATGGATGAGACCGATCGCGTCCACCGTTTGAAGTGGCTGGGTATCTTCTTCCGCCCGGTGCACCCTGGTCGGTTTATGGTGCGGTTGCGGCTGCCGAGCGGGATTATGACCAGTGCGCAGTCGCGGGTCCTGGGGGAAGTGATTCAGCGCTACGGCGAGGATGGCTGCGGGGACATTACGACCCGCCAAAATATTCAGTTGCGTGGGGTGCGTCTGGAGGATGTGCCGGAGATGTTCCGGCGCTTTGAAACCGTGGGGCTGACGGCGGTCCAGTCCGGCATGGACAATGTGCGCAACATTACGGCTTCCCCGGTGTCGGGCATTGATGGGGCGGAGCTGATTGATACGCGCGAGTTGGTGCAGCAGGTGCAGGACTTGATTACCAGCAATGGCCAGGGAAATCCTAAATTTACCAATTTGCCCCGGAAATTTAATATTGCGATCGGTGGCTGTCCGGATAATTCTATTCATGCGGAGATTAACGACATTGCCTTTGTGCCGGCCTTTCGGGACGAGGTGATTGGCTTCAATGTCGTCGTGGGTGGTTTTTTCTCCGCTCGCGGATCGCCCCGGCGGTGCCCCTGAATGTCTGGGTGAGTCCGGAGCAGGTGGTGGACTTCTGCGATGCGCTGCTGGTGGTGTTCCGTGACAACGGACCTCGGGCCAATCGCCAGAAGTCCCGCCTGATGTGGCTGATCGATGAGTGGGGCATTGAGAGACTGCGCAGTGAAGTGGAAGCGCAGATGGGCCAGGCGCTGTTTCCAGCCTCGGCTAAGGATGAGGTGAATTGGGCGAAACGCGATCACCTGGGCGTCTATCCCCAAAAGCAGCAGGGCCTGAACTATGTGGGGCTGCATGTGCCCGCAGGTCGCCTGTTTGCGGAGGACTTCATGGAGTTGGCCCGCTTGGCGGAGGTTTACGGCAGTGGCGAGATGCGGCTGACGGTGGAGCAGAACGTGATTGTGGTGAATGTGCCGGATTCGCGGCTAGACCTGATGCTCTCCGACAGCCTGCTCCAGAAGTTCCCGGCGAACCCTGGCAACCTGGAGCGGGGCATGGTCTCCTGCACCGGGGCCGAGTTCTGCAACTTTGCCATGATTGATACCAAGAACCGGGCGATCGCCATGGCAAAGGAGCTGGAAGCCGAAATGGACTGCCCCACCCCGGTGCGCTTCCACTGGACGGGCTGCCCCAATTCCTGCGGCCAGCCCCAGGTGGCAGACATTGGCTTCATGGGTACCAAGGCCAAGAAGAACGGCAAGACCGTGGAAGCCGTGGACATTTTCACCGGAGGCCGGGTCGGCAAGGATGCCCACCTTGGCACCAAGACCCACAAAGGGATCCCCTGCGAAGACCTCAAGCCTTTCTTACGCAAGATGCTGATCGAGGACTTCGGGGCGAGGATTCGCCCAGGGGTGGTGATTGAAGATATTCCCCAGGAAGAAGAGACGAACGCAGCACCGACACAAGCTGCGACGCCTGCGGTGGCGGTATTTGCCACCTCTGGGAAGGAGGTTTCCTGCACATCCGAGGACTTGCTTCTGGATGTGGCAGAGAAAGCGGGGCTTGCCCTGGACAGCAGCTGTCGATCGGGCAGCTGTGGCACCTGTAAGCGCAAGCTTATGGAGGGGTCCGTCAGCTATGACGGCACACCTAGCGCCCTATCGGCGGACGAGGCTGCGGCAGGTTATATCCTGACCTGCTCCGCTCGGCCCGTTGGGCGAGTTGTGATTGAGGCTTAGGGGGCTAGCCCCCCAAGGCCTGAGTGACAACGGTGGTTTATACCAGTCAAGTGCATCAGTAGGCGGCCTAAATTTGAGCGATCAAGCTTTGTGCTAACTGCTAGGCAATCTTTCATGATCGATCGGGCCGACAACCCACGTTGGCCCAGAAATCACAATCATCAAGCTCGATTTCCTCTAATTATTCATCGGACAACGGAACGCTAATGACGAATTTTTCTCGACGTAAGTTCATTTTTACAATGGGCGCGACAGCCGCTGGTACCCTGCTGGTGAATGGCTGTTCTAACTCCAGCCCGACGGCGACCCCTAGCGCTAGCAGCAGCAGTGCTCCGGCGGTCAGCAGTGGCACGATGGACACCCCGGAAGTGACCAGTGCAAAGCTTGGCTTTATTGCCCTGACGGACAGTGCACCTTTGATCATTGCGCTGGAAAAGAAACTGTTTGAAAAGTACGGCATGAAGGATGTCACGGTCGGCAAACAGACCTCCTGGGCCACAACGCGCGACAACTTGGAGCTGGGCGGCGAAAAAGGCGGGATTGATGGGGCGCATATTCTCTCTCCTATCCCCTACCTGATGTCCGCTGGGAAAATTACGAAGGCTAACACCCCGATTCCCATGTACATCCTGGCTCGTTTGAATACCAATGGTCAGGGGATTTCTATTTCCAGCGAATATGCCGACCTGAAGTTTGAAGCGAAAGCTGAAAAGCTGAAGGCTAAGGTGGACGAGAAGAAGGCTAGCGGTAACAAGTTCAAATGTGCCGTCACCTTCCCCGGCGGTACCCACGACCTGTGGATGCGCTACTGGCTCGCCGCCAACGGTGTGAATCCCGACGAAGATGTGGAAATCGTCGTGATCCCACCGCCCCAGATGGTGGCCAACATGGAAACTAAGACCATGGACGCCTTCTGTGTGGGTGAACCTTGGAACCAGCGTTTGGTCTCCAAGAAACTGGGTTACAACGCGCTGACCACGGGCGAATTGTGGAAGAGCCACCCAGAAAAAGCCTTCTCGGTCCGGGCGGACTGGGCCGATAAGAATCCTAAGGCAGCAAAAGCCCTTCTGATGGCGGTCTTGGAAGCGCAGATGTGGTGCGACCAAGATGCCAACAAAGCCGAGATGTGCGAAATCGTCTCTGCAGATAAGTACATCAAAGCGCCAGCTGCAGATATCCTGGGTCGGATGAAGGGTGATTTTGACTTTGGTACGGGCCGTACCTTGACGGGCAGCCCCCTGAAGATGAACTTCTGGGCCGAGAATGCTTCCTACCCCTTCAAGAGCCATGACAAGTGGTTCGTCACCGAGAACATCCGCTGGGGCAAATTTGCTGAGTCGGATCTGGCCATGGTGGACAAGGTCAACCGTTCCGATCTCTGGAAGGCAGCAGCAGAAGCCATCGGTCAGAAGGCAGCCATTCCTGCTAAGGACGATCGCGGTGTCGAAGAATTCTTCGATGGCGTCAAGTTCGATGGGGCTAATCCCAAGGCCTACCTGGACAGCCTAAAGATTAAGAAGGCATAAACAGGTTTGAAATGGACGGTTTTTAAGGCGTAAGTTTCCATACTGGAGGGCTCCAGCCTTAAAGACTGTCCGATCGGTTGATTTAAGTTTTTACGATTTTCACTACTCACCGAGACATAGGACTATGACAGTTAACACCCCGGCCCGCGTGCGATCGAATGAGCGCAGACTCAATCCCCCGCACAATTGGTGATGAAGTATCGGTTCATTTTGGCGCCGATTATCTGTACGGGTTTAGTTTTGCTGGTCTGGCAATTGATTTTCGCGGCACCGACGGCGAAGATGCCGACGCCCTCTGAGGTGACGATGCAATTGGAATTGGCGGGTTCCTTTGCGAAAATGATGAATCCCTTTGAAGACGGCAGCATTGCCAAAAATATTTTGATTAGTTTGCAGCGGGTGGCGATCGGCTATACGCTAGCGGCCATCTTCGGGATTGGGTTCGGGGTGTTGATTGGGGTGAGTCCGTTTTTGCGATCGGGCTTTGACCCGATGGTGCAGGTGTTGCGGACGATTCCGCCCTTGGCTTGGCTGCCGCTGGCGTTGGCGATGTTCCAGGAAAATAACGCAGCGGCTTTGTTTTTGATTTTTGTTACGTCGATCTGGCCGATCTTGATCAACACGGCGGTGGGGGTCCAGCAGATTCCCAAGGACTACACCAATGTGTCGCGGGTGCTGCGTTTGTCGGGGAGTGATTATTTCTTCAATATTTTGATTCCTTCGACCGTGCCCTATATCTTCACGGGTCTGCGAATTGGGATTGGTCTGGCCTGGCTGGCTATTGTGGCGGCGGAAATGCTCAAGTCGGATGGCGGCGGCATTGGCTTCTACATTTGGGATGCCTACAATGCGGGCAATGACGAAAGCATGAGCCAAATTATTCTGGCAGTGTTGTTTGTGGGTTTAGTGGGGTTGTGTCTCGATCGGTTGGTGGGGTTCATCGGCAGCAAGATTGTTTCGGAGCAATAGATTCGCCAGGATTCATCACTCATCTCAAACCACCTCAAGGAAAGTCCTATGTCTGTTTTTGTAGAAATCGATCACGTTGATAAGGTGTTCCCACTGGCCAATGGCGGGAAATATATTGCGCTCAAGGGAATTGAGCTGAAGCTGAAGGAAGGAGAATTTGTCTCCTTGATTGGTCACTCGGGCTGTGGTAAATCCACCCTGCTGAATATTGTGGCGGGGTTTGACAGGGCTACCAGTGGTGGTGTGGTGCTGGAGGGTCGTGAAATTGAGTCGCCTGGCCCCGATCGCATGATGGTGTTCCAAAACTATTCGCTATTGCCCTGGCTGACCGTGCGGCAAAACATTGCCCTGGCGGTCAATCGGGTGATGAAGGATCTGCCCTACGAGGAGCGATCGGCCCTGATCGATAAGAATATTGAGTTGGTGGGACTGACCCAGGCGGCGGACAAGAAGCCGGGCCAGCTCTCCGGGGGGATGAAACAGCGGACGGCGATCGCCCGCGCCCTGGCGATTCGCCCGAAGATGCTGCTTTTAGATGAGCCCTTCGGAGCCCTTGATGCTCTGACCCGTGGGAATTTGCAGGAACAGTTGATGCAGATTTGCCAGGATACGGGCATGACTTGCATGATGGTCACCCATGATGTGGATGAGGCCCTGCTGCTGAGCGATCGCGTCGTCATGCTGACCAATGGCCCCGAGGCCCACATCGGCCAAATTCTGGAGGTGGATATTCCCCGCCCCCGTCGCCGGATGGAGGTGGTGAAGAACGATCGCTACTATGATCTGCGCAATCAGATGATCTACTTCCTCAACCAGCAGAAGAGAGACAAGCGCCGTAAGGCGGCCAAAACCCCTGCCGTGGCGGCATCCCGTCCGGTGATTCCAGCGGCGGTGGCAGTGCGTACCGTGGAGAAGAAGACTGTCACCCTAGGTTTTGTGGGGACCACCGATGCGGCTCCGCTAATGGTGGCGCAGCAGCAGGGGTTGTTCAAGAAGTATGGCCTAGAAGATGTGGTGTTGCAGCGGGAGCATAGCTGGCAGGCCGTGGCCGATCGCCTAGTTGGCGGCCAGTTGGATGCGGCCCAGCTCCTGGCGGGCATGCCCCTGGCGATCACCCTTGGTGCCAGCGGCCATACCCAGGACCATGTGGTCACCTCCATGGTGCTATCCCGCAACGGCAATGCGATCACCCTGAGCAACCGCTTTAAGGAAATGGGGGTGACCAGCCTGGCGGGTCTGAAGGAACAGATTCAAGGCACGCCCGATCGGCCCCATGTGTTCGGGGTGGTGGATGAGGCTTCGATGGGGGCGCTGCTGCTGCGCTATTGGCTGGCTTCGGGGGGACTTGATCCGGAGCGCGATCTGAGCTTTAAGGTAATGAATTCCTCTTCGATGCCGAGTCGCCTGCAGGCGGGGGAAGTGGAGGGCTATCTGGCGGCGGAGCCTTGGAATATGGCAGCGGTCAAGGCCGGGACAGGCTTCGTGGCGGCGACGGATTTGGAGATCTGGAACGGCCACCAAAACAAGGTGCTGGGCGTGACCAATCGCTGGGCCGAGGCGAACCCTGAGATCCATCAGGCGATTCTGAAGGCCTTGATTGAGGCCTGCGAATATTGTGACGATCCGCGTAACCGGGATGCGGTGGTGCAGCTGGTGTCCTCTTACCTGGAGTGCGATCCGGAGCAAATTAAGCCAGGGTTTTCGGCGGCCTACGATCGCGGCCTCGGCCAAGGTCCTGAGCAGTTGGTTCGGTTCAATCGGTTCTATTCGGACCAGTCTACCTGTCCAAGGCGTCAGGAGGCCCTGTGGATTCTGACACAGTTGGCGCGCTGGGGGATTACGGCGTTTCCGAAGAATTGGGTGGAGGTGCTCGATCGCACCTATCGTCTAGACTGGTATGGGGAGGCGGCTAGGGCGCTGGGTATTCCTGATGCGGAGCCGGATCGGATGCCGGTTAGGCTGTTTGATGGGCTGGTGTTTAATCCTGATGATCCGTTGAAGCATCTTGATGGGATGGCGATTCGTCAGGCCAAGATTGCGGTGGCGGAGGTTGATCTTGATGCTTTGGGTGTGCCGATGACTGGTCTGAAGGTGGTGGCTTAGGCCTTGGTGTTGATTGTATGTGCTGAGACAAGGGCGTGGGCACCACGCCCCTACATCGTTTAACCTGGAACCCTGAAATTATGCAAACACTGACATCGCTGAATAAATCTGGAAATCAGGCTGTGCCCTTTCTGAAAATTGAGGGTTTGACTAAGGTCTATCCGACGCCTAAGGGTCCCTATAAGGTGCTTGATGGCATTGATCTGACGGTTGCGGAGGGGGAATTTGTCTGTGTGATTGGCCATTCGGGCTGTGGCAAATCGACGCTGCTGGATATGGTCTCGGGGTTTAATAGCCCCACGGATGGCACGGTGCTCCTTCAGGGGAAGGCGATTACGCAGCCGGGTCCCGATCGCATGGTGGTGTTCCAAAACTACTGCCTTCTGCCTTGGAAGACGGTGTTTGAGAATGTCTATCTGGCGGTGAATTCGGTGTACCCGGAGAAGTCTACCGGCGAGAAGAAGGAAATCGTCCGCGAACACCTGCATATGGTGGGCCTGGATGAGGCGGCCAATAAGAAGCCGGGCCAGATTTCGGGGGGGATGAAGCAGCGGGTGTCGATCGCCCGCGCCCTGGCCATTCGTCCTGAGGTATTAATCCTGGATGAACCCTTTGGGGCGCTGGATGCGATCACCAAGGAGGAACTCCAGGAGGAGCTGCTGCAAATCTGGGAAGATCACCGCATTACCGTGATGATGATTACCCATGACATCGATGAGGCACTGTTTTTGGCCGATCGCATTGTGATGATGACCAATGGGCCTGAGGCCAAAATTGGCGAAATCATGACGGTGCCCTTCGATCGGCCCAGGGTGCGGGAGGCCGTGATGGAAGATCCGCGCTATGTTCAGTTGCGGAATGAGGCGCTGGACTTCCTGTACAACAAGTTTGCCCACAGGGACGACTAAGGCGAAATGTCCTGGGGCAAAACTCCGGGGGCCTTGACCCATTGGCGGCAAAAATCGTTACACTGGTTTGAGGTGTTGTACGGAATCAATGCCTCACTTTGTGTAGATCATTTCAGGGGTGCAACTTCCAGATGGCCAAATCCTTAGGAAGTTCCCATGCTGCATTTTCAAACTTCATTAAAGGCGATCGATCCGGTCAGTCGTCTGCTTGAACAATATCCCCACCTGAAGGTGGGCCTGCCCCAGGGGATGCCGCCTGCGCTGATGGCACAGTTTTTTGCACCCGTTTTTGCGGCTCCTAGGCGATCGCCATTGCCCTATATTCAGGCGATCGTCCAGGGAGAACAGACCTTTTTAACGGCCAATCTGTCGGACTATCGCAGTACCCATGCCACCACCTGGGGCCAATCCTGGCTGGTGGGGCGGGGTAGTCATTGCGCCATTCCCCTGGGGCTGGCGACGATTTCGCGTTCCATGCGGTGGTGGGGCGGTGCAGCGATCGCGGTTTCTACGTGCTGGATTTGGGCAGTCGCAATGGCACCTTTGTGAATGGTCGAAGAATTGAAGCCTTTCGGAAGCGGGGGCTGAAGGAGGGCGATCGTTTGTGTTTTAGCCATGTGGAACTGATGTTTTGGGTGGCGCATTTGGAGGATGTGAATCCTTGGTTTGAGACGACGCAGCCGTTGTTGGCGGCGTGAGGTCCCTAGGGAGAAGAGAGAAGATAGAAAAAAGAAAACAAAAAGAAGCGACCCAATATTGGATCGCTTCTTTCAATACCCCCAGGGGAATTCGAATCCCCGTCGCCTCCGTGAAAGGGAGGTGTCCTAGGCCTCTAGACGATGGGGGCCTGTTGACTTGACTTGTACTAATTTACAGAAACCCTAAGGGTTTGTCAATCACTTGATCAAAGTTTCTTCGTGGGCTTTGATGGGGTTGCTTCCTGGGGTAATTAGCTGTGCTGGAGAAGGGAATTTATGGCAAAGTTAAATTATGTTTCCTTGGGCCAACTGTAAAACTGGCCCCGTCGTCTCTGAATCTCGATCGCAAAGTCGTTAGGTTGGGGCCAGCGATGCAAATCGTGCGCCTGCCTACCCATATATCGATCCGTCAGAAAACCCTATCCTTGCAATGACTGCCACGCCACCTCTCGATTTGATGACCTCACCCGCGATCGGCCCGATCGGCCCAAATAAACCGGACCTAGACCTGCCGCCGGATGAAGTTGTAAATTCTCGGGTATCGCCCTGGTTCACCTTTTGGGCCTACCCCCTGAATCAAAGAATTTTGATGCCCTCGATGTTTCGATCGATCGAAGTCGTGGGCCGGGAAAACCTGCCAGCCACGGGTCCGGTGATACTCGCCCCCACCCACCGCACCCGCTGGGATTCCCTGATGGTGCCCTACAGCGCGGGGCGATCGAGTTCGGGCCGTTTCCTGCGCTTCATGGTCACCGCCAACGAGATGCGCGGCGTTCAGGGCTGGCTGATGCGGAATTTAGGCTGCTTCCCCGTGGACACCAACCGTCCGGGCGTGACCAGTCTGCGCTACGGCATTGAGCTATTGGAGCAGGAAGAAATGGTCGTGATTTTTCCCGAGGGCGGCAATCTCCGGGGCAATCGGGCGGCGGGCCTCAATCGACTTCACCCCGGCCTGGCGCGCCTGGCATTGCAGGCAGAAACCACAACGCCTGTGTTAGTGGTGCCCATGGCGATCGACTACAGCGATTACGACAATCGGCGCAACTGCGATGTGCGGGTGACCATTGGTGCGCCGATCGAAGTAGAAAAATACCGTGGGGAAAATGCCAAGCGATCCGCAAAAAACCTAACAGAGGATTTAGCCGTGGCCATGCGGGGTTTGTCCGCAGCAACGATGGTTTAATAGTTCACCGTAGGGGCGCATCGCATGCGCCCTTATCTCAGATCCCCACCAACCCCACCAACCTATTTTTTCGCAGGAATATTTTTCTGATTCCGCAAAGCATCACGCCCCAACTGAATCGTCACATCCGACTCAATATCCCCCGTATTCTCCAACCGCACCTCCCCAAACCCCAGCGCCTTGCGGATCTTCTCGGCGCTCTCACTGTCCCCCTGCTGAGCCACAATCCGAGTCACACTCAAAGACTCATTCCAAGGCTGCCCCAGACCCGCATCATTAAACCCCGCCTGACGGAGATTATTAATCACCCCCTGGGCCAGAGCTGGCTGCTTCGTACTGTCCTGGAGCGTCACCCGCACACTATTGAGATCATTATTTTCCGCCGGCACCTCACCAAAATCAAAGTGCCGCGCCATCACATCCTTAATCCGAGTGCCATTCGGCAGCCAATAGCTCGCCTCAAACTCACCCGGATGGCTAAACTCCCCCGGCACCATCAGCATCTGAGTATTCGATCGATTCACCTTCGACCCAAACCCCACCAGAGCCACCAACTCCTCCACAGCCAGGTTTGTGTCCAGGTGCGTCTGAATCACCGAAAGAATCTGAGGCAACCGCGTGATCGTCGCCGGATTCAGCGCCTGCTCCATCAGCGATCGCATCACCATCTGCTGACGCTGAATCCGACCAATGTCGCCATACTCGTCATAGCGGAAACGCAATAGCTGCAAAACCTGCTGCCCACTCAAGTGCTGGCGTCCAGCCTTCAGATTGATATAGAGGTGCTGACTGTCATCCTGGTACTTCATGTCCTTGGGCACATGCACATTGACGCCCCCGAGGGCATCAACCAGCGCCTCGACGCCTTGGACATTGAGGATGACGTAGCGATCGATCCCCACCCCCCCCAGCAGATCGCTCACCGATCTCGCCGCCAGGGCAGGCCCCCCATCGGCATTGGCTTCATTAATCTTCTGGATACCATGGCCCGGAATCTCGGCGCGGGTGTCGCGGGGAATCGACAGCACACTCAGCTTCTTATCGGCGGGATCAAACCGCAGCAGCAGCATGGTATCGGTCAGGCCCTCAAAGGAATTAACCAGGGCGTGGTAGTTCTTGCCCTGCAATTCCTTGGGCACCTCCTTGACATCGGTGGTCAGGACCTTGGTGCCCATCACGAGAATATTCACCGGGCGAGTCAGCGTCGGCATCTTCATGCTGCTGCGGCTGGCCATGCTGCCGCCCCGGTTAAAAATCGAAGCCTCGGCCAAGCTAAACTTGCGCTGCATCAACGGCGTACTGGAGAGGGATACCGCTAGCAAGGCTCCGGCCCCCGCCGAGAGCATCGCCACGCCCGTCAGGCCAAACACCAGCCAGGAGAGCCGTTTTTTGGGCGCTTTCTTGGGTTTGGGGGGGGCGATCGATCGGCCGCCGCCGCGATCGGGCGATTCGCTGAAGGTTGAATGGGACGTTTGCTGACGTTTTTCACGAAATTCCTCACCACACAAAATATTGAGACAGATAGATCCACCCGAGCCCTTACCCTGGACCGTTGGGCCTCAAAACCCAGATCGGCCTAAAGCAAGCCACTCACCACTTGCACTAGCACAACAAACAAACCCGTTCCCGGAACCTTCACGCGAACCCTTTGCGAAAATGGTAACAGGATTTTTTCCAATTGTCCGTAAATCCTGCCCTGGTGCCGCAAAGCAACAGGCTACCGAAAATAAATCAACAGATTCAATCCCGGAATGGTGCGCGATAGGGTCCAAAGTAGCAACGCGATGTACAGCGTACCCAAACTCCACTGATACCAAACAAGAATGTTTAACAGAGTGGGCACATGCTGATCGCGCAATCGAATGTCATTAAAGCCGAAGCGCAGGAAATTGTTAAAACTAAAATCAAAATAATTGAGCCAATTCCAGCCAGCCCCCCAGGGCAGGGGCATGTAGCGTTCTTGGAAGGTCGGATAGCGGGGGATAATCGGCAATCGACCCACCAGGATCCGGAGCTGCCGGAGTGTCCCCTCTTCGACAAAGTAACTGCTGTCAAGCATCGGGTGGAAGCGGCCCCGGCGGTACAGCAGGGCGATTAATCCCAGGGGAATCGGTAAAATCACCAACATTAGACATAAAAGGGTCAGGGCAGGCCGATCGCCATTCCGTACAATCGCGGTCAACCCAGCCAGAGCGATCCCACTGGCCAGACTCCCCACGCCCAAAAACTCCTCCCAGCTCGGCAAAATCGTCGTGGGCTGGAAGCGTCTGGCCCGATCGATCCACCAAAACATCACCGCAAAATTGGCCACGGCCACCAGACCCACGCCAAAGGCCAGCCAAAAGCTGGTGCCATTGCGACTGAGCAGCAGCAGCAGGTTCATGGTCAGCCAGGAGACCAGCAGGCCGAGGCGGTTGAATTTGTCCTGCAGAAGGGGGGCGGGGTCTCCGGCGACGATGCGATCGCGCAGTTTTGTATAGGTGGTCAGATCGACCTCGTCGATTTTCAGCAGTTCCGTCAGGCTGTTGAGGGGTTGGGTGGCGCGGCGTCGGATGATGGCTTCGGCTTGGAGGGGACTAAAGCCCACCTGCTGGAGGAGGGCGAGCGGTGCGCTATTGAGGTTGACGCCCCAGGTGCGGCGGCGAATGTCTTCGACCCGCAGCCGCTGGCGGGTGTAGTCCACCTGGTTGGCATCGCTGAGCTGTTCGAGGCGGCGGAAGTTGCGGACGAGTTCGCGCAGGAGGTTTTCGTTGCCCTGGAGGTTGGGCAGGCGGATGACTTTGCCAATCCGGCCCGAGTCGCCGATGAACTTGGCGCGATCGGCGTCAAACTGCACGCCTGGCACATTCAAGTAGGCTTCTTGGCCAAAGCCGCAATAGCCAAAATCAATCCGATCGAGCAGGGTGGCCCCCCGCAGATTCACCGATCGCAGGAACTGGGACTCCCGCAGATTTAGGCCCTGGCTGAATACTGCGTCGGTGAAGAAAAGGGCCTGGGCGAACTTGGATTTACTAAGCAAGGCGGGGCTAGCCCACCTCGTTTGGGCGAAGTCGGCGATCCCTTCCCAACTGGTGCGGGAGAAGTTGCTCTGGGTGAATTGACTTTGACTAAAACTGGCGGCGGCTTGGAATTCACTGCCCTGGAAGTTGGCGATCCCTTGGAATTGCCCCTGGTTGAACAGGGCGCGATCAAAAAACAACCCATTGCGAAACCGTGCCTCCTGTTGAAACACCGCCGCCGCAAAATTTGTTATCCCCCCAAATCTTGCCTGGGACCAGTCGCTGGGGCCTTGGAACAGGCTGCCCTGGGCACTGAGGCGATCGAGGAAAAAGGTGTTGCTAAAGGTCGCGCGGCCCTGGATAGTGGTGCGGTTGAGCAGCAGGGGGCCGCGCAGGAGGTGGATGGTGCTGTTGCTGCTGCCGCCGATGGGGCGCAGGAGGAGGGACTGGGAGAGGGTTTGGAGCTGGAGGAGACGGCGGCGATCGCGCTGGAGCCGGGTTTGTTCCGTGGGGGTGAGTTGGGTTTCGATCAGGGGGCTGGGGGTAAGGCCGAGCTGGCTGCCGTTCAGGTCGCCGAGGATGGTGCTGTCGCTTAGATCGATCCCTAGGGGCTGTTTGCTAGCCTGGAGGGTTTCCTGGAGTTTGGCATAGAAGGCGGCGCCCAGGTCGCTGCCGGGGCTCAAATCCAGGGTAAAACGGCGCAGATCGATGATCTGGGTGCCGCCGTCGCCGTTGATCGGCTGGCGCAGGCGGGCCTTGAACTGGTCGAGGGTTAGGAGGGGCGGTGTTTCGATCGCAAGGGCAGGCTGGGTCCAGCCCAGGACCAGCAGTAGACCAAAACATAAGGCTCCCCTGAGGAACCAGGAGAGCCTTGATGGGAAGTTGATTTTGACAACCATGGATCGCGCGTAGGAGGGAATGATTCGAATCTAAGCTTCGGATTGGCGGGCAATGCGCCAGACCTGCCAGCTACTAAACATCACCAAGCCCGTCGCGCCGATGCAATAGATAAAGCCCGCTGGCATCTTCGAGGAGGCAAAGGTAAAACAACCGTAGGCGAAGCTCCCCACCCAGATCGTCAGGGAATAGATAAACAGAACCGTATGGCGATGGGACACCCCGGCGTTTAGCAGCCGATGGTGCAGGTGACGCTTGTCCGCAATGAAGGGAGACTTACCACGCCAGAGCCGATCGACGATCACCGCCGACATATCCAAAATCGGCACCGCCAAAATCAAGTAGGGCAGAATCACGACGATCGACGGCAGGAAGACCGCCACCGTGGTCACCCCCTTCACCAGCCCAATCACCCCGACTCCAGCCAGGGTAAACCCCGTAAAATAGGCACCCCCATCCCCCATGAAAATCTGGGCTGGATTGAAGTTGTAGCGCAGGAAGCCGATACTGGATCCAGCCAGGGCCGCTGCCACGATCGCTGCTCCCGGTTGATTCATGGCCAGGCAGGTGGCGAACATGACGCTGGCGGCAATGCCTGCAACGCCAGCGGCCAGACCATCCAGGCCATCGATCCAGTTGATCGCATTGGTGATGCCGACCAGCCAGACCACTGTAATAATTAGACTAATAATTTCTGGGAGTTTGGTTAAACCGAGGCCTGGGATAGTCAGGAAGTTGATTTGGACCCCAGCGCTCCAGGCGCCGATCGCCACGAAGATCTGCATGAGCAGTCGGCTGCTGGGCGATAGATTAAAAATGTCATCGAGCAGGCCCACGGCAAAGTAGGCACTGGCGCCCAGGATCACACCATAGATCTCAGCCTGCTTCTCCCAAGGCAACCCTTGAAATCCACCCAGGGAAAAGGCTGCCAGAATCGCCAAGATAAAGCCTGAAAACATCGCAACGCCACCAAGGCGGACCATCGGGGCCTTATGCACCTTACGACCATTGGGTTTATCGACGAAGCCTCGCTTGAGGGCTAGACGCTTGATTCGGGGGGTACTCCAAAGGACGACGGCGACGGCGACCAGGAACGCTGCTAGAGGGGGGAAATAAGCCAGCATCGAGAGGTGGGGGTGAGAAGGACAGTCAAATCACTCGAAACGCGCACTCTGTGGAAACATGCCTCAACTTAACTTCATCAACATTATTATTAACAGTTAATGCAGCTTTACGCATCGCCCCAACTAAACATTCTTCTTGGGCGGGAAGCTGTGGTCCGTATAAGTTAATGATTTTGCCGGGAAATTACCCAGCATTCTACTCGGGGAAGGGCAAGTCGATGCAGTAAAGATGGAGGCAATTTGCCAATATACATAAAGCAGGACTTTGAAATCATTCTCAAAGTCCTGCCTCAATTGTTCAACCGTAAATTTCCCTAACCCTTAGACCAGCGCTGGCTGACGTGTCAGGTGGGGATAGAGGGGCCATCGGCTGCATAGGGCCTTGACCCGGCGGCGGCAGTCGGCGGTGACGGACTCGTCCTCGGGATTGAGCAGGCGATCGGCAATGATATTCGCGATCTCCTTGAACTCCTCAACTCCCATGCCACGGGTGGTCATGGCCGCCGATCCCAGGCGCAGTCCGCTGGTGACAAAGGGCGAGGCGGGATCGAAGGGCACCGTGTTCTTGTTGGCGGTAATGTTGACTTCGCTGACTAGAGCGTCGGCGATCTTGCCAGTCATGTTGATCGATCGCAGATCCAGCAGCAGCAGGTGATTGTCAGTACCGTCGGACACGATCTTGAACCCACGGGCCTGGAGCTGGGCTGCCATGGCCTGGGCATTGGCGATCACCGCTTGGCAGTAGGTCTTGAACTCAGGCCGCAGGGCCTCACCGAAGGCCACGGCCTTGGCGGCGATCACATGCTCCAGGGGCCGCCCTGGGTGCCGGGGAAGACGCATTTGTCGAACAGCTTGCCCAGCTCCGTATCGCGGGTCATGATCAGGCCGCCCCTGGGACCCCGAAGCGTCTTGTGGGTGGTGGTGGTGACCACGTCACAGTGGGGCAGGGGATTCGGATGGAGGCCTGTTGCCACCAGTCCGGCGATATGGGCAATGTCGGCCATCAGGTAGGCGCCGACTTCATCGGCGATCGCCCGGAACTTATCGAAGTGAATGGTGCGGGGGTAGGCGGAGTAACCGCAGATGATGATTTTGGGCTTGTGCTCGATGGCCAGCTCGCGAATCTTGTCATAGTCCAGGGTTTCGGTCTCGGGGCTGACGCCGTACTGTACAACGTTGAACCATTTGCCGGAGACATTCACCGGGGAGCCATGGGTCAGGTGACCGCCGTGGGACAGATCCATGCCCATGATCGTGTCACCGGGCTGCAGCAGGGCCAAAAACACCGCAAAGTTGGCCTGGGCGCCGGAGTGGGGCTGGACATTGGCATGGGCCGCGCCGAACAGTTCTTTGATTCGATCGATGGCGATCTGCTCCACCTGGTCCACAAATTCACAGCCGCCGTAGTAGCGCTTGCTGGGTAGCCCCTCGGCATACTTGTTGGTCAAAACCGAACCCTGGGCGGCCATGACCGCAGCGGAGGTAAAGTTTTCGCTGGCGATCAGCTCCAGGTGATCCTGTTGGCGTTGAAGTTCCTGGCCAATCAGGGCGGTGGATGGCGGGATCGCTCTTTTCGAGAAATCAGCGTTAGTCTGTGTCACGGGTGGGTTCCTGTTAGAAAAAAGACTGAGTTAAAGATCATAGCGCTGGTGCCGACGATTTTGGTCGAGAATGCTGTGATGGCTACGTTAATTTATCCCGAAGCATCTTAAACTCTCCATAAAACGGCAGGTTGCCTAACTGCCTGTCTGAGGATCCCTGGCCTATCATGAAGTATTAGACAACCGTGAGGTAGCCCCCCATGTTAGTGATCGTCGCGGGCGAGCAAATTCTCTCTCCCAGCCAGGTCTGTCAAAATTGTCTTTGGGCCGATCGCAGTGGTCAACCGAGGTGGCAGAACGGTCAGTTGCGCTGTGGCAACGCCCAGCCGCGCCCCAATCCCCAGCATTTGAATCAGTATGACTGTCCCATGGGCTTTCGGATTGTGTCGATTGAAGATTAGGCGAGTTATCCTAAGTTAGATAAGTTTTAGAGAACGGGGATAGAGCATGGCTTGGCGTGGTGAAGGCAAGATTGTCGATCGGTTCTGGAGTGTTTTGCCCTACATGATGCCGCTGGGAGATGCGCTGCCCTTTGTGGGTGCGGCGGCTAAGGTGGTGCCAGGGTTGAAATTTGTAGTGGTGCCGCTCTACTATTTGGCCCTGCCCTACATGCTAGTTGAGGGTATGTTTGCCAGTGCTATCCCTATGTTGGGTAGTTTTTTGGTGTTCCTTTTGTTGTTCGCGGTGGTGGTGCGCAATCCACGGATCCCCCACTTCATCCGGTTCAATACGATACAGGCGATCATCATTGGGATTGCGATCGCCCTTCTCAGTGCGGTGCTGCAAGTTATTGAGTTTCCGTTTAGCTTGGTGCCGGAGGGTCTGCTGGCCAATGCTTCGCCCCTGGACTACGGGTTTGCGGTGCTGGGCGGGACGATTTTCTTTGTGGCCCTGGGGTCGATCTGCTATTCCCTTTTTTATGTGGTGCAGGGGAAGTATGCGGATATTCCCTACATCTCTGAGGCGAGCTACTCGCAGGTTCGATAGCGTTTCGATCGCTAAACGACGGTGTTCTCCAGGCTGCCGATGCCTTCGATGGCGATACGGACGTGATCGCCCCGCTGCATGGGTCCGATCCCGGCGGGGGTGCCCGTCAAAATCACATCCCCCGGCAGCAGGGTCATCACCTGACTGATGTAGGCCACCAGAATATGGGGCGCGAAGACCATGTCGCTGATGGAGGCGGACTGGACGATTTGGTCGTTGAGGAAGGTCTGGAGGAGGGCGCCGGGGTTGATTTCGGTGACGATCCAGGGGCCGAGGGGGCAGAAGCTGTCGAAGCCCTTGGCGCGGGTCCATTGTCCGTCGGTCTTTTGCAGATCGCGGGCGGTGACATCATTGGCGATCGTATAGCCCCAGATCTTACTGTAGGCTTCTTCGCCCTCGCATTGGTAGGTGCGCTCGCCCATGACGATCGCCAGTTCCCCCTCATAGTCCACCTGCTGGGACAGGTTGGGATAGAGGATTTCCCCCTGGTGGGCGGTGATGGCGGTGGGGGGTTTTAAAAACAAGAGGGGTTCTGCGGGGACGCTGCCACCCATTTCCTCGGCATGCTTGGCGTAATTTTTGCCGACGGCGATGATTTTGGAGGGGGCGCAGGGGGCCAGGAATTGGTATTGGGCCTCCGTCAAGACCAATTCCGTGGGCTGGCCACCCTTCCAGGGCGGGGCGTCGAGGGTCTGGACGGTGCGATCGATCGAGAGCAGACCGTAGTGAATCTGGCCCTGGGGGGTTTTGATCCTGACATAGCGCTTGGTCATAGGAGGCAGGTGAAAGTCGCGGATAAATGAAGGTGAAGTTCTGGTAAGATATTGTTTCCTTGCTGATTTAAGCTATTCGACCTGACCGTCATTGGCATCGAGTCAGCCCTTGTAGTCCAAAAGGAAAAGAACCTATGAAAACCATCGTCTACGAAACAATGTACATCCTTCGCCCTGATCTGAACGATGAGCAGGTCGATGGCGCGATCGAAAAGTACCAAGGCATTCTGAAGGACAATGGCGCGGAGATGCTAGAAGTCCAGCACCGGGGCAAGCGCCGCCTGGCCTACGAAATTGGTCGCTGCCGTGAGGGCGTCTACGTCCAGATGAACTATAAGAACGGTGGTAAGGGCGTGGCTCCCCTGGAGCGGGCCATGCGCCTCAGCGAAGAAGTGATTCGCTACATGACCGTTAAGCAGGAAATCAAGGAAGTGGCCGCTGAAGCTGCGGCTTAACTCTTGAACGGTTTGGTTTGTGAGTTCTCCATTATGGCCCCGGTGAAAGTTAATCTTTCATCGGGGTTTTAGTTTATGGCTCTATAATAAAGTCATAACGACATCGACTTGAGGTTTTGGGTCTATGAAACTCTCGAAGAAGAATCTATCTGAGCGGTTGGACCATGTTTACGATGTGATCATTGTGGGCGGCGGTGCCGGGGGGCTGTCAGCGGCGATCTATCTGCAGCGCTATCGTCTGTCCTGCCTGGTGATCGAAAAGGGGCGGGGGCGATCGTTCTGGATGCAGGATGTGCGGAACTACTTGGGATTGGATCCGGAGACACCGGGGCGAGAGATGCTCCAGCAGGGCCAGAAGCATGTGGCGGAGCTAGGTGGCGATTCGTTGATGGGCTTTGTGGAAGAAGTGCGGGATGAGGGCGATATCTTTGCGGTGAAGGTGAAGGTGGGCAAAAGGACAGCGAGTATCCGGTGTTTCGCAGTAAATACGTGGTGGCAGCCAGTGGCATCATCGACAATCTGCCCCAGCTCGACGACATGCAAAATGTCTATGACTATGCGGGCTACAACTTGCATGTCTGCATGATCTGCGATGGTCTGGACATGGAGAACAAACCCTGTGGGTTGTTTGTCAGTCGGGAGGGGGCGATCGAGACGGCCTTTGTGCTCAATTGGTTTACGCCCTACATTACGGTGTTTACCCAGGGGCTCTTTGAAGTGGGGGATGCCATGCGGCAGAAGCTGAAGGACCATGGCTATCCGCTGGTGGAGATGCCGATCGCTAAGTTCCTGGGCAAGGACCACGAGATGAGCGGGGTGGAGCTGATCGACGGGACGGTGGTGCCCCTCGAAACCGGACTTGTGGCCATGGGCTCCCACTTCTTCAATGCCTACCTCAAGGGCATCGAGGGATTGAACTGGCAGGGCGAGAATCTGGTCACCGATGAGATGTGTCGGACTAGCCATCCGAGGATTTTTGCGCTGGGAGATTTAAAAGTTGGTCTAAATCAGGTTGCAATTGCTGTGGCAGATGGTACATTAGCGGCAACCGCAATTTGGCGAGATATTCGCCGAGCTTCCGAGCCCCGTCGCTGGGAAGAAAACCTTGTTAAATCGTGATGCATCTACTCGTGATTCGTCAACCTCCGATCGCTCAACCCGATCGTTTCTGTTCCTAATGCTGGAGTGAAGTCCCGTGACCTACATCGATCCCAATACCCAACAAATTCAGGCTGAGGTGCTGCAACTGCGAGAAGAGTTGCAGATGCGCGATCAGCTCGTGCAGCAGCTCTCCCAGGAATTGTTCCGCCTGGTGAAGGGCAATGCTGAGAAGAGTCAGCCAGCGGCTGGTCTTGTGGCCGATCGCGACCTTGGCGAGATGCTTGCCCTGCGCGATCAGCTCCAGAGCATGGAGGAGCAGGTTTCCTTCTACCAGGCGCAGATTGTGGATAAGGATGGGGCTATTGCCTCGCTCCAGGATTCGGTGCAGTCTTTGAGCGAACGGACGGAGATGCTGGAGCAGCTCGTGCAGGAATTGCCCAATCTGTACCGTCAGAAGTTTGCGGAGCGGATGGCGCCGGTGAAGGATAAGGTGGCCCAGATTCAGTTGGAAAACCGCAAGCTCCATGCGGAATTGCAGAGTGTCAGCTATCGGTTGGCGATCAAGAGTCGTCAGAATAGTCAGCTCGATCTGCCAGCGTTTGTGCCTGGAGAGGCGGCGGTGTAGGCTGTTGGGTGGTTTGTAGTTGCATAGGGGCAGGGCGCATGCAATGCGCCCGTACAGGGGATCGAATCCGCGAAATATCCGCAGATCGATCCATTTCCCGTAGGGGCGCATCGCATGCGTCCAGAATCTATGCCATCACAAACAACCCATCCCCCACCAAACCCATTCCCTAACAAAACCCTGCCCTAGTCCCTAAATGATCGTGAAGACCTTATCGAGCTGGCTGATGTCGAAGACTAGGCGAGCGATCGGCTGAACACTACATAAAATCAACTGAATGCCCTTAGCCGCAGCGGTCTGGAAAATATTCATCAGCGCCACAAGCCCATCACTGTCAATAAACTCCACCTCAGCCATGTCCAAAACCATGCGATCGCGCTCCGTATGGACCCCACTGTCGAGGGCATTGAAAATGGCGGCCTGTAATCCCGCCCCGCCCTGGGCGTCGAGGCGGGGGGTGGCGATCCGATAGGCACTGGCAGTACGATCAATCATAAATGTTCCTCTAAGGATAAACGCACGGCGAATCGTGGATGCTGACGGGGAAGCATTACCTTACAACCACCAAAGCAAAATAAAAGTGACTAATCAGTCTTAACCGAAAACTTGCTTAAGTCAGTAGTTGAAAACTCGGAATGTATTGTTTGATACCCGATCGGTCATCCCTAACCCGCAATCAAATCATAGGGGTAAAATCTGGAGAGACCTAGGGTTTTTGGATTGTTCACAAAATCTTTATCAGGACGGGGATTGGATTTCTCTCTTTGTAAAGTTTTTTAGAAGTTAGCCAAAAAGTTCCACCGCAAAATTGCTGATTTTGAGCGGGCTACCGATCCGTGATATGGCGGTTTTTTCAATTGACAGTCGGGGTGGGGAGGCGCCAAGATAGAAGGGTGATAAAGCTTTGTAAACTCGTGGGTTCTTTGCTTTGGAGTTTATTTCCGTCGAATTGATTCAGGAGATCGCCCAGCGGTACGGTTACTGGGCGATCTTTTTTGGCATTCTGTTGGAGAACCTGGGTCTGCCGATCCCCGGTGAAACGGTGACGATCGTGGGCGGTTTCTTAGCGGGTAGCGATCAGTTGAAGTATGTCTATGTCCTAGGCGATGCTGTCCTGGGCGCTGTCCTGGGCGGCAATATTGGCTACTGGGTGGGCCGGACGGGCGGCTTGCAGCTTTTGCTGTCCGTGGGCAAGCTGTTCCGGGTGCCGGAGGCCCAGATTGAGGGGTTGCGATCGCAGTTTGCGGAAAATGCGGGGAAGGCGGTGTTTGTGGGGCGCTTTGTGGCGCTGCTACGGATTTTTGCCAGTCCCTTGGCGGGGATTGCCCAGATGCCGTACTGGAAGTTTTCGCTCTACAACACGGCGGGGGCGATTACCTGGGCGACGGTGATGGTGAGTCTGTCTTACTTTGCCGGGCAGTTGGTGCCGCTCGATCGGTTGATTGCTTTGGCGTCGCAGTTTTCGCTTGTGGCTTTTGGTGTGGCTGTGCTGGCGATCGGGTTGCCGATTTGGCTGGAGACGCGGAAGAAGCATGCTTCGGCGGATGAGTAGGCAGTAAAGAAAGAAGAAAGAAGATAGAAAAACCCCGGAACAGTTGGTGTTTCGGGGTTTTTTAATGGGTAAATCGAGGGGTTAGCCGCGATTCATTTGGGACCAGACGCGGGTGGGTAGGCCCCAGACGTAGATGAAGCCTTCGGCGGCCTTGTGATCGAACTCGTCCCCGGACCCGTAGGTGGCCAGGCCATCGCTGTAGAGCGAGTGGGGGGAGGTGCGTCCGACGATGATCGCGTTGCCCTTGAAGAGCTTGATGCGGACGCTGCCCGTGACGCGCTTCTGGGTGTTTTGAATGAAGGCATCCAGGGCCTCCTTGAGGGGGTTGTACCAGAGGCCGTTGTAGACCATTTGGCCGTAGGTTTCTTCCAAACCGCGCTTGTAGACCGTCACGTCCTTGGTCAGGGTGAGGCTTTCAAGATCGCGGTGGGCCTGGATCAGCACGATTAACCCTGGGGTCTCGTAGATCTCACGGGACTTGATGCCGACGAGACGGTTTTCCACCATGTCGATGCGGCCGATGCCGTGGTTGCCGACGCGCTGGTTGAGTTCAATGAAGAAGGCCACTGGGTCGTAATGTTTGCCATTCAGCGTGGTGGGAATCCCTTCGGTGAAGCCGATTTCTAGGTATTCCGGGGTGTCGGGGGTCTGAGCGATCGCCTTGGTCAGGGCGTAAACCTCTTCCGTCGGCTCATAATTCGGATCTTCCAGGGGACCCGCTTCGACGCTGCGGCCCAGGAGATTGAGGTCCACGCTGTAGGGCGAAGACTTCTTGACGGGTGATGGGATGCCGCACTTCTCGCCGTAGGCGATGGTTTCCTCGCGGCTCATGCCCCATTCGCGGGCGGGGGCGAGCACCTTGAGGTTGGGATTGAGGGCGGCGATCGCCACGTCAAACCGCACCTGGTCGTTGCCTTTGCCTGTGCAACCATGGGCCACGGCGTCGGCGCCGTATTCCTCGGCGGCATCCACGAGCAGTTTTGCAATCAAGGGCCGGGCCAGGGCCGTCGAGAGGGGATAGCGGTTCTCGTATAGGGCATTGGCCTGGATCGCCGGGTAGGCATAGTTCTGAATAAACTCGGCCTTGGCGTCGGCCACCAAGGAAACGCTGGCTCCGGAGGTGAGGGCCTTCTGGCGGATGGGTTCGAGTTCGTCCCCCTGGCCCAAATCTGCCGCAAGGGTGATGACTTCCTCAACCCCCCATTCATTCTTCAAGTAAGGAATACAGACGGAGGTGTCCACACCACCGGAGTAGGCCAATACAACTTTTTTCGCTCGCCCCATAATGCTCTCAGTACTTGCTACTAGGTCAACAGGTTCTTAATTATGGGGTATGGCGGGGTCAGGATTTAGTTCAGCACCTGAGTTTTTAAGGGGACTAAAAAGCGATCGCCCGGTTTCGGGTCAAGCACTTGGGTGCCCAATCCGGCGGCGGCTAGCTGGTTTTGCAGATCGGCGCTGCTGCCCGTGGCCTTGAGAAACTTAATCAAGATTCCCTCAAAATCGATGTCGCCGCCCGCTGCCGTGGGGACGATGAACTGGGGTTTGACGGCTTTGGCGAGATCCACGGAGGCTTTGGAACCCTTGATGATCGGGCCAATCAGGGGCAGGGCCAGATCGATCGTCGGGGTCAGCACCACATCAATATCCTCGGGGTTTTTCAGCAAACCGCCATGGATGCCGTGGGGCTCGTAGTAGAGGCTGGTGCCCTCGGCCTTGAGGATGTAGCCGTTCTCGATCGTGGTGGGTCCGGTGGGTGATCCGGGGGTGGCGGTGATGGTCAAGTCGCCCAGGGTGAAGGTTTCGCCGTGGTTTAGCGCTGTG
>JAAUSA010000032.1 GCA_012031975.1 Alkalinema sp. RU_4_3
TGTGGTGGAGCGGATGTATTGGTTGTTTTTTGAGAAGGATTTGGATTTGGTGGAGATTAATCCTTTGGCGGTGAATGGGGCGGGGGCGGTGATGGCCTTGGACGGCAAGATTACGGTGAATGATGGGGCTTTGGGTCGCCATGGGGATTTGGCGGGGCTGCTGCAGGCGGATGGGTTGGTGGCCACCAGGCCCATGCTGCAGATGACGCTGGATGTCCAGGGACCGATCGGGATTTTGTGCAATGGTTCGGGGTTGACGATGGCGACGATGGATTTGGTCTATGGGGCTGGGGGGCTGCCGAGTTGTTTTTTCAATATGGGGAGTGATACTCACTATGATTGGGATCCGGTGGTCTTCTGCGATCGCCTCAGACAGGGATTGACGGAGATTGCGGCCCAGGGGGTGGTCAATGTGGTGCTGGTGAATGTGATGGCGGGGGCTGTGGGGGGGGGAGGCGATTGCTGAGGCGGTGCTAGCGGTGCTGAAGGGGGAGGCCTCCAATGTGCGCAGTCTGACGGTGCAGGAGTCGGGGCCTTCTTCGGTGGTCTATCCGCTGATGCCTCAGATTGTACTGCGGGCGCTGGGGGCGGAGGGCTTGGCGCTGTCGTCTCTGGCGAATCATCCCCATGTGATGGTAGTGGAGGGTTTAGAATCAGCGATCGAGCAGACGGTTAAGTTGACGGCGAGTTTATAGCTAGTGGCTGTACAAATCCTGGCTGGATGAATGGTGCAGGCTAAGTTTTGTAATGCAGGTAGAGCTTAATGGTGCCTTAACTAACAGTTAAACTCTAGATAATCTGTAATACTACCGAAGTTTTATCTGGGGCTAAGGTTCATGGAGTAGTGGTGGTGAAAATACCCTGGTTGGGAAGAGTTGCAAAACTCTATGATGGAGAGCCTTCCGAGGTTTTCTGGGGCTGGGATGTTTGGATACCCCTGGGGGATATCCCCTGGTTTTGCGCTTCGAACAGCCCCTTGCGGCCCTAGGGTGTACCCTTCTATATTCCTAGTATTCAGGCTTCTCATTGTGTCGCACTTTTCAGGCTACCCGCTCGATCGTTCTAACTGTATGAATTTAACAACTGCATCGCAGGTGATGATCCAGGGCGTTATGGAACCTCTGGGTCAGAATTTTGCACCAAGAATGAAGGATTATGGCAGCAATATTGTGGCGGGTATTGCGCCCGGCTATGGTGGAGCGCTTCTGGGGGATATTCCGCTGTTCGATATGGTGGAGCAGGTGGTGGCGGCTGTGGGTACGATCGATGTTTCGGTGATCTGTACCCACCCCTATGGGGTGTTGGATGCGGCTTTAGAGGCGATGCATAGTGGGGTGCGGCAGTTGGTGCTGGTGACGCAGGGGGTGCCGCCTCTGGATATGGTGGAATTGATCCGGCGGGCGGAGGTGACGGAGACGCTGGTGCTGGGGCCGAATAGTCCGGGGTTGATCATGCCGGGTAAGTTATTGTTGGGGGTCCATCCGCCGGGGCATTATGCGCCGGGGCGTCTGGGGCTGATTACGCGGAATGGGCCTTTGACCTATGAGATTGCCCATGCTTTGACACACGAGGGGTTGGGGCAGTCTATTTGTGTGAGTATTGGGTCCGATGCGGTGCTGGGTTCGACGTTTCAGCAGTGGTTGCAGATTTTGGATGAGGATGAGGGGACGGATGTGATTGTGCTGGCGGGGGAGATTGGGGGGGACAATGAAGAGGCGGCGGCGCAGTATATTTTGGAGGCGATCGACAAGCCTGTAATTGCCTATATTGCGGGGCATCGGGCGCCGAAGGATCGCCGTTTGGGCCATGCGGGGGCGATTATTGCGTCGCAGTTGACGGATTTGGGGGTTGATTTGGGGACGGCGGAAAGTAAGGTGGCGGCTTTTAAGCGGGCGGGGGGTGCCGGTGGCGCGGAAGCCTTGGGAGATTGGTAAGTTGGTGCGGCGGGCGCTGAAGGGGGGGATGCGGCGATCGGCTTAGGGGTTTGGGAGATGGCTGGTTTGATGCAGAGATAGCGGGCGCGGGATGCGCGCCCCTACCAGGCATGGGTTTTATTTCTTTTTGGAGGTGGTTTTGGAGGTGGTGGAGGTGGCTTCGGGTTCGGGGGGGGATTCGGGGTCGGGGGATTTGAGGGCTTCGTCGATGACTTGGCGGGCGGTGGAGGCCTGTTCGCGGGCGGCGCGGTAGCGGAGGTTGGCTTGGGCGTAGTTTTTGAGGATTTTGAAGCCGTCTTTGAGTTCGAGGAGTTCTTCTTCGCTGATGATTTCGTCGGTGAAGAGGATGTCGATTTTTTCGCGGATTTCTAGGGCTTCTTCGCGGGATTCCTGGGCCTTGAGTTTGAGGGTGGCGAGGCCGCTGAGGATCTGGACGGCTTGGTTGAGGGCGTCTTCGCTGCCGACGACTAGGGTGCCGGGTTCTTTGATCTCGATGAATTGCTGGGGGCCGAAGCCGTCGGCGAGATCGCTGGGCACTTCGCCTTCTTCGATCATTTCAATTAGCTGGGCCATGGCGTTTTCTCGGGCTTTGGCGGAGTCTTTGCCGGAGACGGTGATTGAGATTTCGGGGTTTTGGGGGAAGGTGTATTGGACCATGGTGCGCGTCAGTCGTTGAATTTGTACTGTGAATGGTACAGGGTAATGGGCAATGCGATCGATCGCACTGTGGATTCTTGGTAGAATTAGACTCGATTCTGGGGTTGAGGTGTTATGCAGCTTTCTTTGCCGAGACAGCGGTTTATGCAGGCGGTGCGGGGGGAGGATGGGGCGATCGATCTGGAGATGGCGGCGCTCTATATTGCCCAGGAGGTCTACCCGGAGATTGATCCGCTGGAGTATGTGGGGAGGCTCGATCGGATGGCGGAGGCGCTGCGGCCCCGGTTGCCGGAGTCGATGTATCCTTTGCGGGTGCTGAAGGTGATTAATGAGTTTTTGTATGGGGAGTTGGGCTTTAGGGGGAATCGTGAGCAGTATTATGATCCGCGTAATAGTTTTTTAAATCAGGTTTTGGATCGCCGTTTGGGGATTCCGATTACTTTGTCGCTGGTGTATTTGGGGTTGGCAAGGCGCTTGGGCTTTTTGATGGAGGGGGTGAGTTTTCCGGGGCATTTTTTGATTCGACCTGTGTACGAGGAGATGACGGTGTTTGTGGATGCGTTTGATGGGGGGGAGATTTTGTTTGAGCAGGATTGTCAGCGGAAGTTGGGGGAGATGTTTGGGGGGCAGTTGCCGATGCGGGAGGCGTTTTTTGAGGCGGCGGGGAATCGGCATTTTTTGGCGCGGATGTTGACGAATTTAAAGGCGAATTATATTCATATTGAGGATTTCGATCGGGCCTACGGGGCCATTGAGCGAATTTTAATTTTGTTTCCGGATGCGCCGTTGGAGTTGCGCGATCGGGGCTTACTTAATTATCGGTTGAATCGTTGGATTGAGGCGCGGCAGGATTTGGGGCGGTATTTGGAGGTGAAGCCGACGGCGGGGGATAGGAGTGCGATCGAGGCGATTTTGAGTCGGATGGTGATGTAGTTGATCACCTACATAGGCCGTGAAATGAATTTCACGGCTAAGAGCGAAAGCCCGAAGCGGGCTACAACAGATCGCTATTCTAGCCCCTGGGGCTTTCGCTCTTAGCCCCGAGCTTAAGCTCGGGGTCTGGGATGAGGGTTGGGTGGCGCGATCGCTCTACGGCAGTCTATCCTAAAGGGAGTAAAGGTTTGGAGTTAGTGACCGATGGTTACTTTACAGGCGAAAAATTTAACCTTGGATGAAGTGAGTCGCTACCTTAAGTTGCAGCGGAGTCTGGGGCGGCAGACCTATGGGGAACTTCTACCATTAGAGCCTGTGACGGAATTTGAGGGCCAGGAGATTGAGCAAATTCGGCTGGATTTTCAGGCCTATTGGCAGGCCGGGCGGGTGCTGGAGAGCCAGATTCAGTTATTGGTACTGGGGCCTTTGCTGCGCCTGGCGGGTTTTTATCGTGCGCCGATTAATTTGACTGTGGAGCAGCGATCGCGGATGTTGAGCTTGTAGATGAGGATGTGACGATTACGGGACGATTGGATTTGTTGGCGGCGGGGCGGGGCGGGGATAGACCGTTTTGGATTTTGGTGGTGGAGTCGAAGAATAGTCAGTTGGAGGCACTCAATGGGTTGCCCCAGTTATTGACCTATGCAGCGGAGGGGCTGAAGCTGAGGAGTCGGTTTGGGGGCTGACGACGAATGGGATTAGCTATTATTTTGTGCGACTGTGCCCTGGGGAGGTGCTTCAGTATCAGTTGTTGCCCGAGCTGAATTTGTTTGATGCGGATCGATCGTTGCAGTTGTTGCAGGTGTTGAAGGCGATCTGTAAGATAGAACCCACAGCTTAACTAAGGCCTAACGCCATGAACCCCACAACTCCAAGGGCTAATCCCCTAGTCATGTTGGCCCTAGCCCTTTTGCTGGCCTTCCTTTGGGTGATCGCGAACCCCACTGCTGCCTTTGCCCTCGCTCCGGCGATCAACTATACCAGCACCGACCTGACTGAACGGGATTTTTCCCACCAGGATTTGGAACAGGCTGTCTTTGTCGCAGCTGAAATGCGCAAGGCAAACCTTGAAGGGGCCAACCTGCGTAACTCGATGCTCACTAAGGCTAATCTGCTGGGTGCAAATCTCCGGGATGCGGATCTGTCGGGCTCGCTGCTCGATCGCGTCACCTTCTACAAAGCTGATCTGACCAACGCGATCCTTTCCGAAGCGACCCTGACTAATACCATGCTCGATGAGGCGGTGATTACGGGGGCCGATTTTACGGATGCTTTGATGGATCGCTACGTGGTCAAAAAACTCTGCGAACGCGCCACGGGCACCAACCCCACCACTGGTGTCGATACCCGCTATAGTCTCGGATGTGATGGCTAGACCCTACACTTCATCTTTCAAAAATGCCTGGCGATCGAGCCAAATCTCGCCATGGTCGGGCACCCAAGCGATCCAATGCTCGGTATCTAATTGACAAATTAAAAGTGCTCGATCGTAACTATATTCCGACGGCAAATCCCGCAGTTTTACCCACAGGTCCGGCTGGGGCTGAAATGCCTCCAGCGTCACCCGCTCTAAATTCTGTCTTGCAAGGCGTGTAGCGATCGCCATAGGTCAACTCCTCCATTGGAGATTCTGCTTTCTGTAGTCTATGCTACAAAATTTTTGAGGCGATCGGCCTGCTTTGATACAGAACGTTTGGCTTCGATACAGAACGTTAGACTTCCTGGAGGTTTGCTTCAACGGTGGCTTCGATTCTGGCGACCTGAGATAGGGCTTCCTGGACTAGGGCGACGCCTGCACCGGGTTTAGAGGCCCCTTCGGTGAGGATGCGTTTCCATTGGCGGCTGCCGGGTTGGCCGGCGAACAGTTGCAGCATGTGGCGGGTGATCGTGTGGAGTTTGGTACCGCGATGTTGGGTCCATTCTTCTATGTAGGGATACATGGACTCGACGACCTCATGGCGGGTCAAGGGCTCGTTGGGGCTGCGGTAGAAGTCGTGATCGGCTTCGCTAAACAGGTAGGGATTGTCATAGGCGGCGCGGCCAATCATCACGGCATCCACTTCTAGCAATTGTGGTTTCGCTTGTTCTAGTGTTAGAAAACCACCGTTAATCTCAATCCAAATCTGTGAATATTCGCGTTTCAGTCGGTGTACATCTTCGTACCGCAAAGGTGGAATGTCACGGTTTTCCTTGGGACTAAGACCCTGCAGCCAAGCTTTTCGGGCGTGGACGGAGAAGCGATCGCACCCTGCCGCTGCAACGGTGGTGACAAACTTCGCCATTGACTCATAGCTATCCTGTTCGTCTACGCCAATGCGATGCTTTACTGTCACGGGAATTCGAGTTGCAGCTTTCATGGCGCTAATGCAATCGGCGACGCGATCGGGATCGAGCATCAGACAGGCCCCAAAGTTGCCATCCTGTACCCGACTGCTAGGACAGCCGACGTTGAGATTGATCTCGTTATAGCCCAAGGATTCCGCCAGTCTGGCGCAGTTGGCCAGCTCCGTTGGATTGTCTCCACCGACCTGTAGTACGATCGGCCCTTCCTCGGGCGAAAACCCCAGGAGTTTTTCCAGGTCCCCAAACTTAATGGCCTGGGCGGTCACCATTTCTGTGTACAGCAGGGTTTGCCGGGAGATCTGCCGCATGAAGTAGCGGAAATGGCGATCGGTGCGATCCATCATGGGAGCGACACTGAGGGGATAGTTGGGGAGGTTGGGGTTGGGGACCATGGGCTAGCTGCTTGAGCGGGAGAGGTATTTGTCGAGAAAGGGGACGATCGCCTGGGCGAGTCGTTCAGGATACTCTTCATGGAGTCCGAGGGATCCGGGGAGGCGTACACTCTGTACGGAACTGAAGTGGGCGACGATTTCGGCTTCTTGGCGGGATTTGGGGGGCATATGTTCCCCGAGGACCATGAGGGTCGGCAAGGGCAGGGGCTGGAACAATCCTAACCAATCTTCTCGCCGTTGCATGGGATCGAGTCCCCCGGTAACAAAGGCCACCGAGGCAAACCTTGCCCCAGGCTGTCTGGAGAGGTTTTGTTTGGCTTGTAGGAATCGATCGCTGAGGTTGGCTGTGTTGGCGAAGACGTGGCGGCGGTACATGAAGCGCAGGAGGCCTTGGGTGGTGTTGAGCCAGTAGAGGAACTGCCCGATCACAGGTAGGCTGACCAGCTTCTGAATGGTTTTGAACTTCGATCGATGTTTGTCGCCCATCATAGTTGGTAAGGGGCCGCGCCAGGTGGGCGCTACCAAAACGACCCATTTCCAGATTAAGGGTTGTTCCTGGGCGAGTTGCATGACGTAGCCTGCGGCATGGCCTGGGGCGACGACGACGACGGGGTTTTGAAACATTTCCTGGACGAAGGTGCGCAGGAAGGCTCGGTAGTATTTGGGCAGGTAGGTGAGGGGTGGGCGATCGCTGTCGCCGAAGCCGAGCCAGTCGAGGGTCCAGACTTGGTAGCGGTTGGAGAGTTCTCGGGCAAGGCCGCGCATTTCTTTGCGGGAGGAGACTGTGCTGAAGGAGGGCAGTAGGAGGATGGGTTCACCTTCTCCTGTGACTTCGTAGGCGATGTTGTGGGTTTGACCTTCCCATTGCCAGGGGTAGGTTTGGTGGGGTGGTGGGGCGGTGGGGGCGTCTGGGAGTTCCAGGAGGATGGGATCGATCTGTTGGTCTTGGGTTAGTGCGATCTCGTCCATGAAAGTTCACCCTGGGTGTGTGTCTGCCGCAGATGAAAGTTTATCGAAAGCTTGGTCCTTTGCGCAAAGTTTTAGTTTTAGTTCATACCTTGAGGGGGCGATCGCCTGTGGGTTCCTTGGCGATTTTGCTAAGATACGGGAGGTGTTCTTTATTTGCTGAATGGAGAGAAAAGCGATGGATTGCAAAACAGCGACGAAGGTTTATGCGTATGGTGATCCTTTGGCCAATATTCAGGGGCTGTTTCCGGAGACTTGGGCGTTTCTGGAGCAGCAGGTGAAGGATTATGTGGCCGGGAAGGCGGATAAGTTTGACAGCGATGTGCGGGCGATCGTTGGGGAGACGGGCTTTAGGTTTCGGATGACGCACCGGGACGATCGAGATAAGCTGACGAATGATCTGTCGGAGCTGTTGGGGGATATTACGTCGCGGTTGCTGTTGGAGAAGCATTTTGGGGTGATGGCGGGGGAGCCGCTGTACTTTAGTACGATCTGCTGTTCTAGCCATTTGACGGCGGATCGAGAGCTGACGCTTGAGGAGGTTTTGCCGTTGCAGCGGGCGGCGGTGAGTTTGCAGGATTAATTTATTCCTTAAACCTCAGTCCTGGGATAGAGTTTTTTCGATGGGCTCTATCCTAGGTTAGTTTCTTTACTGGGGTAAATCTATGCCCTCCATAGGTCAGCTATCTGAGATATAAAGTGATAAGCTTCGATCTCGGGATGTTTTGTGAATTGCTCGGGTTGTCTGCTCGGGACTGTCAAGGCGCATCCATCGGGTGTACACCGTAACTCTAAACATCTTTATTAAATCTATGTCGCCTGCGGATCTTTCTCCTGTTGATCAGCCTGTTTTGATGAATGCGCCGCTGGATGTGCCTTCGGCTATTTTGCATCGGCGATCGATTAAGTCGTTTCAGACGCGATCGGTGCCGCCGGAGTTGGTGCGGCGGCTGGTGGAGTTGGCTATTGCGGCTCCGAGTAGTTATAACTTGCAGGATTGGCGGATTGTGCTGATCCAGGATGAGATGCAGAAGGTGGCGCTCGCCGAGGCTTGTTTTGGGCAGCAGCAGCCGATTCAGGCGCCGATGACGTTTATTTTTGCGGCGGATCCGAATTCTTGGAAGGGGGATATTACGCCGATCTATGAGCAGGGGATCAGGACGGGGGCTTGGACGGAGGAGACGGTGGAGTATTTTAAGTCGGCGATTCCGAAGTTTCAGGCGAGTCTGGGGGGGAGGAGTCGGGAGTATGCGGTCAAAGATGCGATGATTGCGGCGACGCATATGGTGTTGGCGGCGGAGAGTTTGGGGTTGAGTACTTGTTTTATGAATGGGTGGAGTGAGGAGAAGGTGAAGGGGTGATTGGGTCGGATGATCCGGATTTGGCGATCGCGGTGATTGTGCCGATTGGCTATGAGGCGGAGTCGCGGGGGAATCCGGGGCGGTTGCCGTTTGAATATAATGTGTTTGTCGATCGGTTGGATAATCCCTATCGGGGCTAAGGTGTGTGGTTATGAAACGACGGAATTTGATTTTGGGGGCTTCGGGGTTGGTGGCGGCGACGGCTGCTGGGAGTTTGGCAGAGGTTAAGGTTCCGGTGGGGTTGCCGAAGAAGATGCCTGGGGTTTTGGAGTTGCCGGGGAAGATGGTGATGCTGGGTAAGGATTTGATGGGTTATTTGAGTTTGCCTATGGGTAAAACTTCTTCGCCTGCGGTGTTGGTGCTGATGGAGGCGTTTGGGTTGAATGCGAATATTAAGGGGGTTTGCGATCGTCTTGCTAAGGCGGGTTATGCGGCGTTGGCTCCGGATCTCTACCATGGGGAGACGTTTGCTTATTCGGATGCTCCGAAGGCGATCGAGAAGTTGAAGACGATTAAGGATGAGCAGGTTGTTAAGGAGCTGGAGTTGGGGTTGAAGTTTTTGGCTGGGGAGAAGATGGTGGATCAGGGTAAGAAGGTGGGGGTGACGGGGTTTTGTATGGGGGGGCGGTTGGTGTTTTTGGCGGCGGCGGCTTTTCCGAAGCAAATTGGTGCTGGGGTTGCTTTTTATGGTGGGGGGATTGCGGCGGATCGGATCCGTTTGGGCGGCCCAGTTTGTTGAATCGGATTCCTGAGATTGGGGCTCCGGTGATGTTTATGTATGGGGCGGAGGATGCTTATATTGTGGCGGAGGAGCATGGGCGGGTGGCTTTGGCGATGTCTAAGGCGAAGAAGTCCTATAGTTTGAATGTTTTGCGGGGGCGGGCATGGGTTTATGAGCGATCGGCGGGATAGTTATAATCAGCCTGCGGCGGATGAGGCTTGGGGAATGACGTTGGCGTTCTTTGGGCGGCATTTGGGAGGGTGAGGGTTGGGTTTTGGGTTGGGGTTTTGGGAACTTTTTGAGGGTGGGGTGGGTCTCTGTAGGTTTGTGGTTTGGTTGCCCCCTTATTGATTTTTTTATGCGTTTTGCTTCTGTGGGTCTGTCGGTGGGAGTGGTGCGATCGCGTCTCTTTTTGCGAGGCTGGATTGGCGGCGGAGAAGTTGACGCTGAAGTTTGGGCCGTTTGAGCAGACGGTTTCGGTGAATGATGTGGAGTCCTATGCGAAGACGGGGAAGGTTCCGGATTCGATGGGGGTGTATAAGCCGTTTCTCAGTGAGAGTGTGCGGAAGTCGCTGAATGCGAAGTTGGATATTGATCCGAAGTTAGGGAGTAAGGTTGTTGATGATTTGATGCGGTCTCCCATGGCGAAGCAGGCGTTGGCGACGCTTTTGCCTGCGGTGCCGGGGTTGAGTACGGAGACGTTGCAGGCGGGGTTGACGATCGCGGCGAAGCAGTTTAATGGGTTGGATGCGGTGCGGGTGATTCGAGCTATTCCGCAGGATACGATTACGGTGGATGTGTCAGAGGCAATTGGGATTGCTTCTAAGGTGAATTTTAGCTATTTCAAGACGCAGGCGATGGGCTCTATTCTGCAGCGGGGGCTGACGGTGGAGGGGGCGAAGTTTACGTCAGATTTTGATGCGGCGGATAAGGGGGCTTTGCCTGTGGAGGTTGAGTCACGGGTGTTGGTGGATGAGAAGCGCGATCGACGTTTACCTGTCGATATCTACACGCCGAATACTCAGCTTGCAAATATGCTTAAGGTCGATCGCCCTTTGGTGGTGATTAGTCCGGGGTATGAGGCGAGTAAGAATTTTCTGGCCTATTTGGGGGAGCATCTGGCGAGTCACGGCTTTACGGTGGTGGCGCTGGAGCATCCGTCGTCTGTGGTGAAGGGGCAGATTCAGTTGGATGCGCTGGTGCCGGCTGATGAGGTGGTGAATCGTCCGAAGGATATTAGTTTTGTGCTGGATAGTTTGGCAACGCGGGATAAGCAACTGTTTAATACTGAGCAGGTGATGGTGATTGGCCATTCCTTTGGGGGCTATACGGCGCTGGCGCTGGCGGGGGCGGAGCTAAGGCTCGATGAGTTGCGTAAGTTCTGTGATACGTCTACGGTGCTCGATCGCGTTCCGGCGGACTGGTTGCAATGTTCGGCGACGAAGCTGAAGGAGAGTACGTTGAGTTTGCGTGATCGGCGGGTGAAGCAGGTGATGGCGCTGAATCCGGCGATTGGCAATATTTTTGGGAAGGCGGGGTTATCTAAAGTTGAGACGCCGACGATGATTTTTAGTAGTAGTGAGGATGCTTTGACGCCTGCGTTGTCGCAGCAGTTGCAGCCGTTTTGCAGTTGCCGATGCCGAAGTATTTGATGACGGCGATCGGGGGGACGCATTTGAGTGTGAGTGATCCGAGGAGTTTTAATCGGACCTTGGCGGATAGTACGTTGGTCAAGGAGAAGCGGGGGGCGGAGATGGATGGGTTGCGATCGGCGTTGCGGGGGGTGACGCTGGCCTATGCGTCTCAGATGACGACGCAGGGGAAGGTCTATTTGCCGTTTTTGTCGGCGGGGTATGTGCAGGGGCGATCGACTGGGGCGGTGGGGTTGCGGTTGAATCAGAGTTTGCCGGGGTCGGTGACGAAGTTTTTGGAGTTGGCGGCGAGGTAGGAGGAGGAGGCCCTCACCCTCAAATACCTACCATTCAGGGATTTAACCCGTTTCAACGGGTTTGAGCTGTTAGCCTGGGATTTTAATCCCAGGTGGGCCATGCGATCGTCGGTTAGCACCCGAATTGAATTCGCCAGCAGTAGCAGGATTGGGGCTAGGGGTAGTTCCTCTGGGCGACTCGACTTGCGCTCTTCTCAGACGATCGCGCTCAGCTAGCCGAAGCCCGCCACCAGCTCGAATCCTACCTAGCCCAGCTCTATCTCAAAATCCATCCGGTCAAAAGCCAACTATTTGAAACGCGGCTGGGGGCTAATTTTGTCGGCTTTCGGGTGATGCCCGATCGGATTCGTGTCCGCAATGACAATCTTCGCCGTTCGCGGCTGCGGCTGGCCCAGCGGCTGGTGGAGCATCGGCAGGGCAAGATCGATCGCGTCAGTCTCGATCGGGGCTTTGAAAGCTGGATGGCCCATCTTCAGCATGGGGATACTTGGCGGTTGCGATCGCAGATCGGCATTATCTGGGACCAACGATTAGCAAAGCTATAATCAAACCCATGGGGCAGGCAGCATAAGCGGGGCGGTTCCTGGATCAACAATCCTAGGAATTGCCGCTCCGCCTACCGCAACAACAACTCGCCCGCCGATGCCAACAACAACATCGGTTTTCGAGTTGTGTGCGTCTCCCCCAGCACTCTTCTGCACCAGATCTTGACGGATGGGAATTCGTTGGGCGTGTCAAGAGAAGAGTCCAGACCTGCTCCGGCGATCGCTGGGTGATACAGGACAACTTAGGCGCTTGCTTAGGTTCGCCGTTGTTGCTCAGGATCCGAATACAAACCGCGACTTCAATAGCCTAGTAGAGCGATCGAACCGCTGGTTGAAGTCGCATCAAACTATTGCTTCTTCTATGCCTACTCTGACCTTCAAGCCACATTCTGCCAAGATTCAGTACTTCACCGAAGATCTGGGCAAGAAGCTCTTGGGTAAGCACACCAGCCTTGACATGGTTTTCATTCCTGGTGGCAGGTTCACTATGGGATCGCCTGAGGGTGAACTAGAGAGGTTAGAGAGGGAAGGTCCCCAACACCTAGTCACTGTCCCCGAGTTTTTCATGGGACAGACTCCTGTGACTCAAGCTCAGTGGCGGCAAGTGGCGGGGTGGCCGCAGGTGGGGCGATCGCTCAAAGCAAATCCTTCTAACTTCAAAGGTGACGATTTGCCTGTTGAGCAGGTCTCCTGGTTCGCCGCTGAAGAGTTCTGTCTGCGGCTTAGTAAAAGCACAGGTAGGCGTTATCGATTGCCTTCTGAGGCTGAATGGGAATATGCCTGTCGGGCGGGGACGAATACGCCTTTTCACTTTGGGGAGACGATCGATGCTGAGTATGCCAATTATCAGGCTGTAGATGAGAAGTTTGGTGAAACAGTTTATCCTGGCATTTATGGTTCAGGTAGGTTTGGTAACTATCGGCAAAAGACCACTCCTGTCAAAGAATTTCCGCCGAATAAATTTGGCCTGTATGACATGCATGGCAATGTTTGGGAGTGGTGCGAGGACCATTGGCATGGTGATTATAAAAGTGCGCCGATCGATGGTAAATCTTGGGTGGATAAAACGGCTGAAACCAAAGCTAGTAGGGTGTTGCGGGGTGGTTCCTGGCTCTTCGCTCCTAGGTTTTGCCGCTCCGCCTCTCGCATCAAGCTCTCGCCCGCCGATGCCTACAGCTCCTTCGGTTTTCGAGTTGTGTGCGTCTCCCCCAGGACTCAGCCCTAGCCCTCTGCTCTTTTGCCCTCTTGCCCTTTGCGCTATCGAAAGACAGATAGTTCACGTTTCGCGCCAAGCGCGATCGATTTTCTTACAAAATTTCTGACCACCCAATGACTCCGGTCCCCCCAGGATTGGGGGCTAGGGGGCCAGCCAGCCAATGCGGAGTAGTACAAATTTTCAGCCCTAGGGAAGATGTCGATCGATGCTCGATTGCGCCAAAATAGCACTTATGTATTGAATGAAGGTGCATCTAGGCAAACCCTAGAACCGATCGCATCCATGGAAACAGATTCCCTCTTTTACCGCCTATTCGAGGAAAAACCAAAACTCCTCTTTGAACTTCTCGGCGAAAAACCGCCTAGGACCACCTATAGTTTCGGTGCCCATGAGTTGAAGCAGACCAGTCTCCGGACGGATGGTGTGTTGAAACCGCGATCGGCAAAGCGTCCTATTTTCTTCCTAGAAGCCCAAGGTTATCCCGATCGCCACAAAAATTCTACGCTAGCTTCTTCGCCAAAATCTTCCTCTATCTTCGGGAGTATGCCCCACCCAATGACTGGCGAGCCGTAGTGCTGTTCACCAGAAAATCCTTCGATCCAGGTCCATCAATCCACTATCGGGAATTCTTCGAGAGCGGTCGATTGCGGCGGATTTACCTTGATGAGCTACCGATCGAGATGGGTGACCTTTCTCCTGAGATGGCGGCACTCCAGTTAATTGGGATGGGTGATAATGATGCGATCGATCGTGGCCGCATCCTCCTGGACCGTAATGACCAGATCGCTGCGGATGTCACAGAGCATAAAAGAATCTTAGAATTAGTAGTGACGGTCTTTGTCCACAAATTTTCAAAGCTCAGTCGAGAGGAGATAATGAGTATGCTAGGCATTACTAGAGAGCTACGGAACAGCCGCTTCTTCCAAGACTTCAAGGAAGAAGGCCGAGAAGAAGGGCGGCAAGAAGGGCGAGAAGAAGGGCGAGAAGAACTCCTGTTAAACGTGGTCCCGATGTTGCTCCAAAACGGGATGTCTGTCGAAGCGATCGCCTCAAGCCTCAAGGTCTCAGTGGCCCAGGTCCAACAGGCGATCCCGTCATAAACCCGCAAAAAGAGCGATCGCCCAGTTACCAAGACGATCGCTCTTTAACTTTGATGGAAGCTACGGGTTAGGAAGCAACCACTTCGAATTCGATGTTGACGATCACTTCGGGGTGAAGTTCGATCGTGGCGGTGTATTCGCCCAGACGCTTGATGTCTTCCACGGTGATGTCACGCTTATCGACTTCCACATTCGCCAAGGACTTGAGCGCTTCGGCCAAGTCTTGGGTGGTGATGGTACCGAAGATCGCATCCTTGTCGCCTGCTTGCTTGGCGATCGAGAGCTTGCCGACCGCCGTGATGGCTGCCGCTTGGGTCTCGGCTCCGGCCTTGAGTTCAGCTAGGCGCTGACGTTCGAGTTCCTTGCGGCGCTCGACCTGCTTGAGGATGCCGGGGTTGACCTGCATGCCGATGCCCTGGGGCACGAGGTAGTTGCGCGCATAACCGGGGGCCACTTGCACCAGGTCACCCATCTTGCCGAGCTTTCTGACGTCCTTCGTGAGGACCAATTGAACTGGTTTTGCCATGATTAAAATTCTTCAAGTCTCTTCTATTGCTGGTGCCTTGCCCTTGGGTTCGAGCGCTCCGCCGAGTTAAACATAATACAGGAAAAGTAGGCATAGGGAAAGTTATTGGCTAAATGTGCGATCGAACTGCTTCACCATCAAGCGTTGAACCGCGACGATCGCTGGGTTTACTTCGGTGTAGCGGCGATCGGGGTCCTGGACATAGCGGTGGTATTCACTTTCGATCATCTCGATGTCCTGGCGCAGGAACTTCATGAAGAGCTGTTCGCGGATTAGGGGTTCTAGCCAGGGGCGGACGGTGCGCTGGAGCCAGGTGGGAACGCGCACCTTGAGGAACAGGAGGCTGAAGGAGCGGCTCTGGTCCGGGGCGATCGGCTGGCGCATCAGGTAGAGGAAGGAGATGCCTTCGAGGGAGTTGATGTAGTTGGGGTATTGGTATTGGACAGAGATGGTGCGGGTGGTGGTGTTGCTGCTGGTTTCGCTGAGGCCGAGGAATGTGGTCAGGGGGCCTTGGTAGGAGACTTGGTAGTCGGCGAGCACGGTGTCGTCGGTTTCTTGGAGTTTGGTCAAGATGGGATCGAACCAGCCCTGGAGGTTTTCATGGAGGTAGCCGTGGAAGACATCCATGGTGTTCTCGTTGCAGATCGTATAGTGGGCCTTGAATTCGGCTCCGACGGCTACGGGTAGCCAGTTGGGATCGCTGTATTGAGGGATGTCGATCAGCGGCGTGGTTTCGGCTAGCTTGGGATCGCCGGGGAAGAGGAAGATGATGCCGTACTTTTCTTGGACGGGGAAGGTGCGGGCGCAGGCGCGGGGGAGTTTTTGACCCTTGGGGAAGTAGGGGATCTCGACGCATTGGCCCTGCTCGAAGGCCCAGCCGTGGTAGGGACAGACGATCGCGTCACCTTTGACTTTGCCCTTGTGGAGGGCGACGCCCTTGTGGGGGCAGATGTCTTCGACGGCGAGTACGGTTCCTTGGGTGTCGCGGTAGAGGGCGATCTCCTGCTGCCAGAGTTGGGTGGGTAGGATTTTGCCTGGGGGGAGGTCCTTGGCCCAGGCGACGGCGTACCAATGGTTGGGGTTGATGCCGATGGTGCGGATGCGGGTTTGGACCTGATGGCCTTGGCTGAGAAGTGCAACGCTGTTTTGGGTGTCCATGGATTTGAATAGTTGGAGGACGGGGTTGATATTCCCTTCTAACTTAATATTGCCGGGATTGACCTTATGCATACGCATCAATTGAGTCCGGGGCCAGTTTACTGTAGGTTGGGGGAGCAACCTGTAACCCATCTGGCATCTATGTCTGACCTAAGAAACCTGTCCGAATCCAGCATCGCCCCCCACCATGAATCGACTCTCCAACGGGTGCGTCAGATTGGCCATCTGCTTGACAACGCCTTCGTGATTCCGGGGACAAACCGCCGGATTGGCATTGATCCCCTGCTGGGTTTACTGCCAGGGGGCGGCGATCTCGCCGGGGTAGCGCTGTCTGCCTATATTGTGTTCGAGGCGGCCCGCTTTGGGGTGCCGAAGTCTTCGGTGTTGCGCATGGTGGTGAACTTGATCGCCGATGCCCTCTTGGGTACCTTGCCTCTGCTGGGAGACTTGTTAGACTTTACTTGGAAGGCGAATAGTATGAACCTGGCGCTGCTGGAGTCCCACATTACTGCCGGAACCTTGCAGCGCAAAGCCGATCGCAACTTTATGCTGTTTTTGACGATCGTGCTGTTGGCGATCGTGGCTTTTGTGGGGACACTGATTACATTGATTGCGGCGGCGCTGTGGAAGCTATTGATGGGTTAGAGGGGCATGGCGGTCAAACTGAGTATTCACGATTCCTATACGGTGCTGGATTTGGCTCCGGGCTGCTCTATCGACGAGCTGAAGTTGGCCTACAAGGATATGGTGCAGGTTTGGCATCCCGATCGCTTTACCCATAATCCCCGCCTGGGCCAGAAGGCTGAGGACAAGCTGAAGCAGATTAATCTGGCCTATGAGACGCTTGAGGCGGCGATCGCCCAGCGTCAGGCCATGGAGCTGGCCCGGAATGTGGCGAAGGATGTGGAGCAGCGCGTTGCGAGGAAGACGGCCCAGACGCGGTTTGATCCGATCCCGGCCAACCAGACGGCAAAACTGCGGCTGGGCTTTGCGCTCTGGACTTTGGTGCTGGTGGCCTCGCCCTGGCTGGTGTTTTTGTTTTTCTATTGGGTGACGCAGAATCCGGTGCTGGTGGGTGGGGCGGCGATGATTGCCGGGGTTTATTTCCTCCTAAGGTTTTTATCTGAGCGGGGATAGGGGATTTGGCCCATTGGATACAGGGGAACCCAGGTGATCCCGGAGCCAAAGTAGGGTATATTGAGCGTCCAGAATCGATCGAGTCTTCGGCTGTCCATTTAGAGGGTTGATCCATGGCATTTGTGATCGCAACCACCAATATGAAAGGTGGCGTCGGCAAAACGACGATGACTGTCAATTTGGCGGCGACCCTCGCGCGGAATTTGAATCAGCGGGTGCTGATCATGGATCTCGATACGCAGATTAGTGCGACGTTGAGTTTGATGGCTCCGGGGGAATATGCCAAGCTGCGCAATGAGAAGCGGACGCTGAGGTATTTGGTGCATCGGGCGATCGTGGGCGATCCGGAGCTATTTAACCAGGTGCGGGACGGGGTGCGGGGCTATGTGTGCAATGTGCCGAATTTGAGCATTTTGCCGGGGGATATCGATCTCTATGATGAGTATCTGGTGTCGGAGATGCTGCACCGGAGGGCGATGAGTCAGGGGAATGATGCGAATTTTGAGCAGGTCTGGAATACCTTTGAGAAGACGCTGGTGCGGAGCATTATTAAGACGATCGAGAATGAGTACGATGTGATTATTCTGGACTGTGCGCCGGGGTATAACTTGGTGACGCGCAGTGCGTTGCTGGCGAGTAATTTCTATCTGATTCCGGCGCGGCCTGAGCCTTTGTCGCTGATTGGGATTCAGCTATTGGAGCGGCGAATTGCCCGGTTGCAGGATGCCCATAAGGATGATCCGAATGTGAAGGTGGAGATGCTGGGGATTGCGTTTTCGCTGTCTGGGAATATGTTGACGGGGCGCTATTACAACCAGGTGATGGGTCGTCTCAATAGCGATTTCAATGAGTCGAAGTTGTTTAAGACGCGGATTCCGATGGATGTGAATGTGTCGAAGGCGGTGGATAACTATATGCCTGTGGTGTTGAGTAATCCGGGTTGTGCGGGGGGGAAGGCGTTTGCGCAGTTGGGGCAGGAGTTTATGCAAAAAATTAATACGTTGGCGCGGGTGAATGAGCCAGTGTCGAAGTTTTCGTTGTCGAATCTATAAAGTAGGAAGTAGGAACGCGGAACGCTGAAAAAGTTTTCCGCGTTCCGCCTTCCGCCTTACTCCTTCGTTCCCGTCATCCCCATGATTTCGTAGCCTGCGTCTACGTAGATGATCTGGCCAGTGATGCCGCTGGATAGATCGCTGCACAGAAATGCCGCTGTGTTGCCGACTTCGGTTTGGGTGACGGTGCGCTTGAGGGGGGCGACGGCTTCGACGTGGTGGATCATGTCGAGGATGCCGCCGATCGCCGAAGACGCTAGCGTACGGATGGGTCCAGCGGAGATGCCGTTGACGCGGATGCCTTTTTCGCCCAGTTCCGAGGCCAGGTAGCGGACGTTCATTTCGAGGGCGGCTTTGGCGACGCCCATGACGTTGTAGTTGGGGATCACTTTGACGCCGCCGAGGTAGGTCATGGTGATGATGCTGCCGCCGTCGGTCATCAGTTCCTTGGCGGCTTTGGCCATGGGCAGCAGGGAGTAGCTGCTGATGTCGAGGGCCATTTTGAAGCCGTCACGGCTGGTTTTGCTGAAGTCTCCGGTTAGATCTTCGCGGCTGGCAAAGGCGAGACAATGGACCAAGATGTCCAGCTTGCCCCACTTTTCCTTGACGGCATCGAAGGCTCCGGCCATTTGGGCGTCGTCCTGGACGTTCATGGGCAGAAATAGGCTGGGGCTCAGGGAGGCGGTGAGTTCCGAAACCTTCTTCTCCATTTTGCCCGTCTCGTCGGGTAGGTAGGTGACGCCAATGTTTGCGCCTGCTTGGTGGAGCTGTTGGGCGATGCCCCAGGCGATCGATTTGTTGTTGGCAATCCCCGTCACGAGGGCATTCTTTCCGGTCAGATCTAACATGTGGATTCTCTCTCCTCAATGGGCTGCCCGCATCTAGCCTGGGCATCTAAGAGAATACTCAAAGATGGCACCTCACGGAAGAGGAAGGGTCAAACTGTATAGTCAGGCACAAAAAATAGTTGATCAGTACGATTTAGTATAGGCAGTGAACAATTACACCAAGCTTAAATTCGACGTTTTGAACTCAAAACCCTAGTTTAATAACCTGTGTAACACCCATCGGACGTGACCGTTGACCGGATAACTAGCAAGATGATTTCTACTCCAGCCGACCAGTCATTAGCCGCCGTTTTTCGCCAGCTTGGCGGTGCTTTATACCCGCCGACGATCGATACCTTCGATCGCGGTAAGACGATTTTCTTCCCCGGCGATCCCGCTGAACGGGTGTATTTCCTGTCGAAGGGGGCGGTGAAGCTCTCGCGGGTATACGAGGCCGGAGAGGAGATTACCGTGGCACTGCTGCGGGAGAACAGTGTGTTCGGGGTGCTTTCGTTGATTACGGGACAGAAGGCCGATCGCTTCTACCATGCGGTGGCCTTTACTTCAGTGGAGCTGCTGTCGGTGCCGATCGAGCAGGTCGAAAAATCCCTAAAGGAGAATCCGGACCTCTCGATGCTGATGCTGAAGGGGCTGTCGGCCAGGATTCTGCAGACGGAGATGATGATTGAGACCCTGGCCCATCGGGATATGGGGTCGCGCTTGGTGAGTTTTCTGCTGATTCTCTGCCGGGATTTTGGGCAGCCGACCCAGGATGGGGTGATGATCGATCTGAAGCTGTCCCACCAGGCAATTGCTGAGGCGATCGGGTCCACAAGGGTGACGGTGACTCGGCTGCTCGGAGACCTGCGCGATCAGGGGATGATTTCGATTACGAAGAAGAAAATCACCGTGCATAATCCAGTCACCCTCAGTCAGCAGTTTGCGTAATAGCGATCCAAAACTTCGATGCCACTGGCCTGCTCACTCGGTTTACACTGGGTGGGCGCTCGGTGTTTGGTGGCTGAGGGTTGTATTTGGGTTTGTGGGGATGGGATGTCCAGCGGCTACATTTTGATATTGGCGGTATTGATCTTGGGGGGTGTGATCGCGACCTTGGGCGATCGCATAGGCACCCGTGTGGGCAAGGCTCGGTTGAGCTTGTTCAATCTACGCCCGAAGAAAACTGCTGTGCTGGTGACGATTTTGACGGGGCTGGTGATTTCGGCTTCCACCATTGGGGTGATGCTGCTGGCGAGTCGGGAGTTTCGGGACATGCTGCTGAATTTTGATGTGATTCAGCGGCGGTTGAATCGGACGAAGCGGGACCTGGAATCCACCCGTGAAGGGCTGGAAAAAACCAACAGCGACAAGACCCAGGTGGAGCAGGAGCTGGCTAAGACAAGGCGCGATCGCCGTGATGCCCAGAAGCAATTGGCAAAGATTAATGAGTCGCTGAAGACGGCGGTCGATCGCCAGCGTGTCACCGAGGAGCAGCGAAACTTGGTGCTGCGGCAGCGCGATGCGATCAATGGCCAACTGGGAAGGGTCTCCACCCAGGCCGAAACCCTCAGAACGGAAATTAGTCGGCTGTCCGGGGAGCAGTCGGCCCTCTTAGCCCAGCGCAATGCGATCGCGGCACAGATTGCCGATCGGGATGCAGAAATTACCAAGCGGACGGAGCTGATTGCCCGTCGGGATCGGGAGCTGGCCGATCGTAACCAGGTGATTGCCAGTAGCGAACTACGCCTGAAGGAACTAGAGCAGCAGCAGCTGGGTCTCCAGGGGGACCTGGCAAGGCTGACCAAGGCGGCCCAGGAGAACCAAGAGCTGCTGCGGCTGGGTACGGCGGCCATTCTGCGGGGCCAAACGCTGACGGCAGCGGCGGTCAAGATAGAGGACCCGACCCAGGTGACCCGCGTGGTGGATAGTATTCTGCGGGAGGCCAATCGGACGGCGGTGACTCGGTTAAATCCGGTGGCTAGTAATCCGGATAATCAGATTATCCAAATTCCCCAGCAGGAGATCGAGGCCCTGGTGAATCGGATCAAAGATGGCCAAGCCTACGCGATTCGCATCCGGGCCAATGCCAACTATATTTTGGGCGAGACGCGCGGGGTGGCCGTGTTTATCGATGTGGCCCGCAATGTTCAGATCTTCGATCGGGGCGAAATCCTGGCCGCGAAGGTCCTCGACATCCCGGCCAATCTCTCCTCCGACCAAATTCAAACCTGGCTCAATCAGCTGATTGCCTCGGCCAATTCCCGTGCCCTGAACAAGGGGTTGCTGGTGGATAGTGAGGTGAATATTCGCGCCCAGGCGATCGTCGAAGTCATGAATCAACTGAAGCAATACAACCAGCCCATCGAAGTGCGGGCTATCGCCAGTGAGGACACCCTCAGTGCTGGCCCCCTGCGTCTAGAATTCGTCATTGTCCAAAACGGCAGCGCCGTCCTCCAAACCCAATCACCATCATGATCTACCTCGGCTTCGATCCAGGTCAGCAGAAATGTGGGGTGGCGGTGATGGATGACGATCGCCAGCTCTACCACCATGCCGTGGTTTCGACCGAAGATTCTCTCTCGGAAATCCTGATGTTGTGCGATCGCTACAAAGTCGAACACCTAATCATGGGGGACCAAACCGCCGCTAAAACCTGGTATGACAGGCTAAAAACGACGTTTCCGCAGTTGCCGCTGACCTTGGTGGATGAGCGCAACAGTAGCCTGGAGGCCAGGGAGCGCTATTGGGAGATGTATCCGCCGCGCGGGCTCGATCGGCTGATTCCAAAGGGCCTGCGGCAGCCGGAGGGACCGATCGATGGGATTGTGGCGATCCTGCTGATTGAACGGTATTGGCAGGGGCAGATTAGTCGGCGGCGGTTTTAGCTTACAACTCCGCTCGAATCGTAAAAGAATAGTCGCCCCCCGGTTCTAATTGGTAATCACTGGCTTCTAGAAAACGGCCCAGGGGTTCGCGAATCAGTGCCCGGCCCAGGGAAGGCTCCACCACCAGATCGCCCCCGCGAAAATTCCATTCAAACCGCCATTCATACTGGTTCGCCCTGATTTCGCCTTCGATCTGACCCGCCTGCCAGGACTGACGGGTGATGCGGACATGGGCCGTGGTGGTTGGGAGGCGTCGTTTTGCCATAACTAACTGCTAACCAACCACCCGATTGTTGTAAAGATTCATCGATTTTTCCACACCATCCTTGGCCGCAATCTCGATCGCCCCCACCGCCCAATGGACAACTTCCTCGATCGCCCCCTTCTCTGACGGGGCAAAACTCCCCAACACATGGGAAATCGCGTCCCCTTCCTTGCTGCCAATGCCCAGGCGCAGGCGGGGAAAATTCTGGGTGCCGAGGTGGGCTATAGCCGATTTCATCCCGTTCTGCCCCCCAGCGGAGCCAGACAGGCGCAGACGCAATCGACCCACGGGCAGGGCCATGTCGTCATAGACCACCAGCACGGCCTGGGGATCGATTTTATACCAGTCAAGGACGGCGCGAATAGACTGGCCGGAATTGTTCATGTAGGTGGTGGGTTTCAGCAGCCGGAGTTTTGTCCCGCCCGCCATGCCTTCGCCGAAATGGCCCTGGAATTTCTTGTTCTCCGCCATAGGAATCTGACAGGCCTTAGCCAGGGCATCCAAAACCACGAAGCCAATGTTGTGGCGGGTGCCGTCGTATTTGGCGCCGGGATTGCCGAGGCCGACGATCAGTTGGGGTCTAGGTGGTGGTGGCGGACTTTTTGGGGGCTTGTCGGGATTGGGGTTGGATTGCGTCATGGGCGATCGATAATCAGGCTTGTTCGGAGGGCTCTTCGGCCAGGGTTGCTTCCTGGATTTTGTCGGCGGCCTTGATCTGGGCGGGCGGTTCTATGACGGCCTGCATGGGTTTGCTGGCGGTTTCCTCGATCTGGTCCGCTGCCTTCTTGAATTCGTTCTGAAACTCACTAGAAGCCTCTTGAAACCCCTTCACGGTCTTCCCGAGGGTCTTACCAATCTCCGGCAGCTTCTTCGGTCCAAACACGAGCAGCGCCAGGCCGAAGATCAACAACATCTCTGGTAGGCCAATTCCAAATACGTTCATATCGATGGGGCTCCCGCTGCGTACATTTCTCGCAATTCTATCCTACTCGATTCGCACAAAAAACCCCGGACAGGCCGGGGTCGTTTAGAGCGATGGGGTCCTGGGGGACACCATCCGAAGTCTCAAATCTAGTTGCCCAAGGAGCGCCAGTCCACGCTGAAGTCGGTCAGGACCAGCGAAGAGTTGTAAATCTGCAAGATAATCAGCAGAAATACTAGAAACAGGACCATGAAAATACCCATCAGGGTGGTGGTTCCCCAGCCGGGCACGACCTTACCGTATTCCGCATTAAGAGGTCTTAGGATATCCCCTAACCGAGTCCGTTGTGCCATATCCGATATGCCTACCTATTTAGCTCGACAGATGTTGTTAATTCTGCGTAACATTATAGGGGTACGACCCTCATAAACCGAAGCAACTCCATGGAACCTGCAATAGCTCTTAACATTTCCCTTTGTGTCGCGATCGTCGGATTGACTGGCTACGCCATCTACACGGCCTTTGGGCCTCCGGCGGCGGATCTCAACGACCCCTTTGAGGACCATGAAGATTAAGCATCTGTTTACATCTTACCCATAGAAAAGGGCGGCATCTGGATCCAGGTGCCGCCCTTTTGGGTATCTACTTTGTTGAACGAGCCCTAGCGATTGCTGCCGGGGATGCTTTGGGGTTTCTTGGGAATCACCTTCTTCACAGGTTTTGTCGCCGTAGGCTCGGTTGTATTCGGGGTAAGTTTTGCCGCCTCAGGGGGGAGCAAAACCTTGTCGATCGCATGGATCAACCCGTTGCTGGCGGGCACATCGGCGATCAGCACCTTGGAGCCGTTGATCATCACACTGTCGGGTTTGGTGACGACCATGAGGGATTGGCCCTCCACGGTTTTAATCTGGGTGGCCTTGCCCAGTTGGGCTGCGCTGGCCGATTCAGGCAGGACGTGGTAGGTCAGGAGCTTGACCAGTTGGGCCTTGTTCTCGGGGCGCAGAAGTTTCTCCAGGGTGCCCTTGGGGAGGGCCTCAAAGGCCGCATCCGTGGGGGCGAAGACCGTGAAGGGGCCTTTGCCGGAGAGGGTTTCGACGAGCCCTGCGGCCTTGACTGCCTTCACGAGTGTTTTGAAGGAACTGTTGCCAGCGGCGACCTCAACGATGTTTTGCTTGGGTGCTTCGGCCTGTTTGTCATCGGGTTTGGGCATGTCGCCCTTGGGCATGTCGGTGGGCATCTCAGGGGTGGCACCTGGGAGGGGAGCCGTGCTGCCTGGGATGGTCGGTAGGGTTTCGGTACCTCAGGGACCGAAGGTGTGGTCCCCGGTGCAACGGGGGTTTTTGGCAGCGCAAAGGCGGCTTGACTTGATGCTACGAGACCCACCCCTGCAAGAGCTAGGACGTTCAGCAGCTTTGAGCGAGATAGAGAGCTCATCATGCTTTAATTCCTCCAAAAGATTTTTTCATGTCGATCGCAAGACGAATGTTGCGAACCGTCACATCCTACCGAAGAAAGTCCGGCTTTTCAAATCTTAAATTGGGCTCAAAAGACTGCACAGAGCTACTTTTGATGTTCGTTCAACTCTTTCTAGACGTGTCATTCATCCTTAAGTTCCCGCAATCGTTAATAAATACAGAAACATCTGTCTGAGGGGATAGTTTTTGATTTGATTAATAGGAGGTTTGCCCGCTGGGGGGTTGAATATTCTAATGAATGGGCCGATCCGTGAATCTCAAAAATCGGGTGCCGGGGCTAACCCCAACACCCATAGAAAATCCTTCGGCGCGATCGTTATCCTTCGTGCTTCACCAACACACCAATTTCCCGCTGAATCGGCAAGGTATCCACCGTGTCGAGGGCCGCACAGTAGGCAATATCTTCAATGATGTTGAGACGCACCAGACGCTGGCCGTGGCTGGCGTGATGCATCAGGCCGACCAAGTTGTCCTTCCAGCCGTTGTAGAGGGCCACGGCCCCCACCAGCTCATCATTGCCCGCCAAATCAGCGAGCGAAACCCCCGTGCGATCGATGATTTCCTGGGCAATCGCCCCCGCGCAGACCGTATCTTCGAGGGCGTAGGCGCCTTCCCAGCCCGCACCGACGATCCAGATGGTTTCGGGCTTTTGGGCCAGAAGATAGTCCACGACGGTTTTGCGATTGACCAGGGCGGCGGCGAGTACGGTGGGGGAGGCTTGGATTTTTTGGAGGGCGCGGGTGCCGTTGGTGGTGCTGATGAACAGGCGTTTGTCCCGCATCAGTTCGGCGGTGCAATCTAGGGGCGAATTCCCAAAATCAAAGCCTTCTACTTTGCTGCCACCCCGTTCCCCGGCCCGGAGGCGTTTGGCCTCGGGCCATAGTTCGCTTTCTCGATTCAACAGATTCAGATCGCTAAACACCTGCACAGCTTCCGCCCCGACCGACAGCGCCGTCGCAATGGTGGTCGTGGCTCGGAGGACATCGATGGCGATCGCGCAGGCAGCCGTATTCTGGTCTGGAGTCTCTTCGGGTGTGTGATAGACGGATATTTTCATGGCGGGGAAAGGTTGGACAAACGGCGACGCGCACCGGATGAAAGGTCTGCAATAATCGCTAGAACGCGACAAAACCTGAACGGGCTTGGATCCGCGCTTCAGCTTCAGCAAGTAACAAGCATAGGTCAAGACGGGCGCTTCTGTGACCCTAGGATTCCCATGGTTTGGCGTAGAAAACACCCTATGGACTGGCCTGAGATTAGCCTAAAATCCTCAGGCTGTGGTCACTACAGATCCAGGCAAGCGATCGATCCCAGGGATCGGTGGGTAGGCGATCGATCACAAATTCCTCAAAAACGATCCCCACGGTCACAATATTCTGCCAGGTTGGATCAGCCAGCAGGCGATCGTAGTAGCCCCCCCGTAGCCCAGGCGAAACCCCTGGCGATCGGCCCCAACGCAGGGGATGAGCATGAGGGTGGGGCGATCGATGGTGGGATTGCCTAACGGCGGTTCAGGGATGTTAAAGGCGCCCTGGATGAGGGGCTGCCCGAGCTGCCATGCATGCCAGTGCAAAGCTTCACCTTCGATGCGCGGAAACCCCCAGCGCACCTGGGGCATCAGCGCCATCAACGGCATCAAATCGGGCTCCTGCCGAATACTGAAGTAGCTCAAAACCACGGCATTCGGCGCTCTAAACCCCGGATGCTGCTGCAATTGCTGGCAGAGGGCCTGGCTTTTGGCGGCCTGGGCGGCGGGCGAGAGCGATCGCCGCGCTGTCAGCCAAGCCTTGCGCAGCTCGGCTTTGGACCGATTAAACGTCGCCATCCTGCATCATGGGCTGGGGCTGGGGCTCGAACTGGAACAGGGAGTAAATCACGTCCCGACGCAGGTTGATCATCATCTCCAAGAACATCTCGAAGCCCTCGGTCTTGTATTCGATCAGCGGATCCTTCTGGCCGTAGCCGCGTAGGCCCACGGATTCCCGCAGGGCGTCCATGGACTGCAGGTGTTCCCGCCAGAGGGTGTCGATGCGGTTGAGAATGAAGAAGCGTTCGGCCTGGCGCATGAGGCCTGAGCTGACCTGCTCGATCTCGGCTTCTTTGAGGTCGTAGGCGATCCGTAGCTGCTCATGGAGGAAGGTCTTAATTTCACCCATGGACATATCGCTGAGTTCCTCGGGGGTGAGGTCATTGAGGAGGTAGACAAACTCCTGCACTTTGCCCACCAGCTTTGGTAAATCCCATTCTTCAACAGGCAGTTCAGGGTCAATGTAGGCATTCACAATGTCGTCCATGGTGCGTTCGCCGTACTCGATCACCTGTTCCTTGAGGTCCTGGCCCTGGAGCACGCGCGATCGCTCCGCATAGATGGCCCGGCGCTGCTTGTTCATCACTTCGTCGTACTCGAAGACCTGTTTGCGGATGTCGTAGTAGTAGACCTCGACCTTCTTCTGGGCGCCTTCAAGGGACCGGGTCAGCATGGAGGACTCGATCGGCATGTCGTCTTCGACCCGCAGGGCATTCATCATGCCAGCGACGCGATCGCCCCCAAAGATTCGGAGAAGATTATCTTCCAAACTCAGGAAGAACTTCGTGGTGCCGGGGTCACCCTGGCGGCCTGCTCGTCCGCGCAACTGGTTGTCGATGCGGCGGGATTCATGGCGTTCGGTGCCGATCACATGGAGGCCGCCCAGGCCCACCACTTCGTCGTGCTCGGCGCCCGTGACGCTTTCGTAGGTGCTTTTGATGGCCCGGTAGGCTTCCCGGAGTTTTAGAATCGCTGGGTCTTCGGAGGGGGCTTTCTCGGAGGCGGTGGCGATCTTGTCCTCGGCTTCGAGTTCTGTCAGGCTGCGCTCGCCGTATTGGGTGACGGCGGTTTCGACGGCGTCTTTGAGGAGATGCTCGATGGTTTCAGGTAGGGCCGTGGGGAAGATTTCGGGACTAGCTTTCCAGGTTTTCTTGGGTTTAATGCCGCCGAAGCCCTGGGCATCTTCGCCGGGCATCACGGGTTGGATCGCAAAGTTGCCCTCGTCTTCGGGCGCCACCAGTTTCGGCATCAGGTATTCGCGAATTTTCAGACGGGCCATGTAGTCTGAGTTACCGCCGAGGATGATGTCGGTCCCGCGTCCGGCCATGTTGGTGGAGATGGTGACGGAGCCCTTACGGCCCGCCTGGGCGATGATTTCGGATTCGCGTTCGACGTATTCGGGTTTGGCATTCAGCAGGTTGTGGGGGACCTTGAGTTCGGCGAGTAGGCGAGAGAGCACCTCAGACTTCTCCACACTGGTGGTCCCGACCAGGACCGGGCGACCGAGTTCATGCATCTCGGCGCATTCTTCGGCAACGGCGTTCCATTTGCCGGGTTCGTTTTTGTAGACGGAGTCGGCCATGTCACTGCGGCGGTTGATCCGGTTGGTGGGAATGGTGGTGACTTCCAGGTTGTAGATTTTTTCGAGTTCGGCTTCTTCGGTTTTGGCCGTGCCTGTCATGCCGCCGAGTTTGGGGTAGAGGAGGAAGAAGTTCTGGTAGGTGATGGTGGCGAGGGTTTGGGTCTCGTTTTGGATTTCGACGCGTTCCTTGGCTTCGATCGCCTGGTGCAATCCATCGCTCCAGCGCCGACCGGGCATGACGCGGCCTGTGAATTCATCAACGATGATCACTTCGTCGTTGCGGACGATGTAGTTGACGTCTTTGATGAACAATTCCTTGGCTTTGATCGAGTTAAAAATGTAGTGAGCCCAGGGATCCTGGGGGTCGAAGAGGTCGGTGACGCCCAGCATCCGCTCGGCTTCAATAAAGCCCTCGTCGTTGAGCAGGATGTTGCGCTGTTTTTCATCGACTTCGTAGTGGTCGTCGCGCCTTAGGGCACGGGCCACTTCGTCGGCGCCGAGGTATTTCTCGGTGGGGCGCTCGACTTGGCCGGAGATGATCAGGGGAGTGCGGGCTTCGTCAATTAGAACGGAATCGACTTCGTCAATGATGCAGAAATTGAAGGGACGCTGGACGACTTCATCGCTGGAGGTGGCCATGTTGTCGCGCAGGTAGTCGAAGCCCAGTTCGCTGTTGGTGGCGTAGGTGATGTCGCAGGCGTAGTTGCGGCGGCGCTCTTCGGGGGACATGTTCTGCTGGATCAGGCCCACGGATAGGCCCAGGAAGCGGTGGACCTGGCCCATGATTTCGGCATCCCGGCGGGCTAGGTAATCGTTGACGGTGACGATATGGACGCCGCGTCCCTTGAGGGCATTCAAGTAGGCGGGCAGGGTGGAGACGAGGGTTTTGCCTTCTCCGGTTTTCATTTCGGCGATCTGGCCGTTGTGGAGCACCATGGCGCCGAGCATTTGGACGTCGAAGTGGCGCAGGCCGAGTACCCGTTTGCCAGCTTCGCGAACGACGGCGAAGGCTTCGGGCAGGATGTCGTCAAGTATTTGGCGTTCTTCGTTGAGATTCTTCGCTTCATTGAGGCGGGCGCGGAACTCCTCGGTTTTGGCCACCAATGCTTCGTCGGAGAGGGGACTGATGTCCTCTTCAAGCAGGGCGATCTCCTTGAGGGTGGGCTGATATTTCTTCAGTTTGCGTGCGTTGGGGTCACCCAGGAGTGCTTTTAGCATGGTGGTCTAGAGGAGTCCAAATATTGTTCAGAGGGCGTGGTGTTAGTGCTTTGCGGGGGGGTTGTCCAAACGTCTCACAAAGCATACCAATGTTAACATTTCGCCCTTCCCCCGCACGGGTTTCCCAAGGTGGGGAAACCCGTAAGATGCCGACTAGGTTTGTTTCACTGGGGTTGTTCCACCAAACCATTGCGGAAGTCAAAGTCCTGGGCGGCGCTGTGGCATTGGATGCAGCTTTCGAGTTTGAGGGGTTTGGGCATTGTTACGCCGGGGTGGAGGGCCTTGAAGTAGCGGGAACTGCTGAGGCGGAAGGGGATGTTTTCGTCTTCTTTGATGGGGCGGGAGTAGAGCTTGAGGTAGTTCCAGACGAGGCGGCGGTTGGGGTCCTTAAGGGGTTCGATCGCCACCCCATAATGCTGCGGATCCTGGATCAGGGCCTGCCAGGTTTGGACGGGCATGACGGCGGGGGGTGGGGCGATGTGGCAGGTGGCGCAGGATTCGATGTAGGTGGTTTGGCCCAGGAGCTGGCTTTGGGGTACTAGATCTACGGTGGGGATGGTTTTTTGGGGCTCGATCGCCTTGGCTAGACCCATGCCGAGACAGAGGCCGAAGGACAGGAAGAGGGCGATCGCACGAAATATCCAGCGACGGGTCAACAATTTGGCCATGGGATCTTTACAATCTATTGAAGACAATCTACGAAGCATCAATTCTAGTCGTTTTTAGGAGAGCCATGGATTGCAGCAATGTCCAGTTACGGATTGGCCAGAATGAAGTGGATTTGGATCAGCTTCAGGAATTGTTCAACCTGGCGGCCTTCTGGGCGAGCGATCGGCGACGAAAGGATTTGCAGGTGGCGATCTGTAATAGTAATCCGGTGATTAGTGCTTGGGATGGCGATCGGATGATTGGGTTCGCGCGTGGGAATTCGGATGGGGTGTACCGGGCGACAATTTGGGATGTGGTGGTGCATCCGGATTACCAGGGGGCGGGTCTGGGCCGCAAGCTGGTGGAGACGATTTTGGCGGACCCGATGGTGGCCCATGTGGAGCGGGTCTACCTGATGACGACGAACCAGCAGCGCTTCTACGAAAAATCGGCTTTCAAACCAACAGCAGTACGACAATGGTGTTGAATTACCAGGCGATCGAGCAAATGCCTATGGCTGCTGCGATTGAGCGGGGTTTGTCCACCTAGAGCAGTTGGATTATATCGATCGTCACGTCCGGGAAGGCGAGCATGCTGATGGTGCCGGAGGTCAGGGTTTGGACGGACTGGTAGTCGTCGGTTTGGGGATCGCGGTGGACGATGACTTGGCGATCTTTGAGGTTGACGATCCAGTATTCCAGGATGCCTGCTTTGGCGTAGATTTTGCGCTTGAGTTTTTTGTCCTTGGCTAGGCTGGCATAGGAATATTCCACTAGGAGATAAATATTGTCCGGGTAGGGGTGCCGTTTGGAATAGACAATATCTAGTGGTTCAACGACGGCGACATCGGGCTCTGGTTCAGATGCATATTCCGGCAAGGTGATGGGCTTGCCGTCGCGCAGTTCAGCTCTTCCCTCTAAGGCTTTTCTGAGGAGATTGGCTGCTGTTGTATTGAAATAGGCATGGTCTGGTCCTTCCGAGGGTATCTCGACAATCTCTCCGTTTAGTAACTCAACTCGTGCATCATCTAGCACCCCGCTCTCGATCATCTGGTGGTATTGCTCTAGTGTCCATTTGGCAAGTGTGACGGTCATAGGGTTCACCCGTTGGCAACGATGGCTGGCTCTATCTTAGCAATCGGTTCCGCCAGCAGTGATAATGGAGTCTCTTTTGATTCTTCGCAGTAGCTATGCAAACCACTGACCGCCCCTCTATTCCCGATACCTTCCCCCAGGGCCGCCGCGCCACGGTCCACCGCAAAACTGGCGAAACCGATGTGACGGTGACAATCGGTCTCGATGGCACGGGCAAGTGCAATGTGGCGACGGGGATTCCCTTTCTCGATCACATGCTCCACCAAATCGCTTCCCATGGTCTGTTCGATCTGGATATTCAGGCAACCGGGGACATCCATATTGACGATCACCATACCAATGAGGATGTGGGGATTACGCTGGGGATGGCCTTGGCTAAGGCGATGGGCGATCGCAAGGGGATTGTCCGCTTCGGCCATTTCTTGGCACCCCTGGATGAAGCCTTGGTGCAGGTCTGCCTAGATTTTTCGGGGCGGCCCCATCTGGCCTACGGGTTGGAGATTCCCACACAGCGGGTGGGCACCTATGATACGCAGTTGGTGCGCGAGTTTTTTGTGGCGATCGTCAACCATGCCCAACTAACGCTGCATATTCGACAGCTTGATGGGATTAACTCCCACCATATTATTGAGGCGACTTTTAAGGCCTTCGCGCGATCGATGCGGATGGCGACGGAGGTCGATCCAAGACGCGCCCATGAGATTCCGAGTTCGAAGGGGGTGCTGTAGTTAGAGGGCGTCTTTGAGGGCTTGGATGCGATCGCGTTCGATCTCTAGTTCTCGGCGCTCGCGCTTGAGGCTTTCTTCGAGTTCTTGGATCTGCTCGCGGCGGGCTTCCATTTCTAGGGCGCGGCGATCGAGTTCCTGGCTCTGGAGGGTGAGGGACTGGCGCCATTGCTCGGCGCGTTCGGTCTCTTTCTCTAGGAACGCCGGGGTAATCCCGTTGCCCAGATAGCGCTGCACCAGGTCAACCACCCAGGGCTGGGCATCTTTGACGGTGACCACTTGATGATCGTCGGAAATATCGGCCAGGACTAACTGGGAGGGCCTGAAGTGGCCGCTCTGATCGGGGGGTAGCAGAACCTCGCCCGTCAGGACGGTCCAGGCATCCTCACTGCCTTGGGCGGCCAAGAGGAGCAGTTCCGGCTGGTCGGAGAGGTTGCGGTGTTGAATTTGCGCCAGGTGCAACATCATTGTTGTCGAGTTCTCGCGAAGGGATTCAAAGGGAGTGACTGAGGGGGGTAGATTCAGGGGGTGGATTCAAAGGACGTGATTGAGATGTGTGATAGGTGTGAACCATATCACTGACATCCTACACCAGGCTTCAATAAGAAACAGTGTAGGTTTACTGACTAAATGACGTTGTCTCTGTAAAGCTCGAAAAACCTATCCGTAGGAATACGTACTAGGGTAGAGATTCCCTCAAATTTAGCGGAAAATCTTTACCCTGGATCGGCCTTAATTCTCTTTCCAAACAAAAACAGCTATTCCATCACAAGTTCTAGGCTTGTTTTATAGCAGGGTGAGTCGGGATTGGAGGATTTCCATTTGTTTTTGGCATTCGGCGAGGGTTTCGCGGGCGCCTTGGACGACTTCGGGGGGAGCTTTGTCTACGAACTTGGCGTTGCTCAGGCGGCTCGATAGGCCGTTGGCATCCCCTTCGATTTTTTTGTAGTCCTTTTCGATTTTGGCGCGCAGGGCTTCGATGTCTACGAGGCCCGCCAGGGGAATCAGGACCTGTACGGTCCCAACGACCCCGGCAAACATCTGACCTGAAGGGGTTTCTGCCGTGGAGACGCTCGCTTCAGAGGCCTCGGTTTGGTCCGTGGTGATGGCGCGCATTAGGCGGGTGCCCATGATGTCGTTTTTGAGTTGGCTGGCCTGGGCGAAGGTGCGGCGGCGATCGCCTTCGCGCCAGAGGTTGCCTTTGACGTAGAAGAAGCTGTAGCCCAGGCGACGAGTTCCATCAGGACGGGCAGCAGGGGCACATGGTGGACGGTGTTGAGTATGGCCAG
>JAAUSA010000215.1 GCA_012031975.1 Alkalinema sp. RU_4_3
TCAAACACATTTTTCAGCGCCTAACCCTTGACCTTCATGGCTATGAGCGATTTGGGCCAACTTTGAACAAGGCCTAATATAGCTAAACCCATATCTAGTGCCTCTCACGGGAGATCCGGTAGAGCCATCATTTTCTTTCCTGGGCTGGGTGAGCTTCCAACCAACGCGATCGCGCATCGCCTCGATCGCAGCTCGCTCGTCATTAGGAAACTGCTGCTTCACCTCTCGCCAGATTTTTGCTTGAACACTGAGGCTAAAGCGTCCACCACTGGCTTCGTTCCAGGCTTGATCAATCGATCGAATCAGCTCGGGAGTGAGTTTAATTTCAGGCGGGTTTCGTGATTCTACTGAGGAAGGATCGAACAGGCGTCGCGTTTCCTGGTCTGCCAATGCCCATTTTTTGGCTTTCAGTGCTTGCTGGAGGGGTTCGAGGAGGGCTGGAGCGGTGGCTAGCGCTGGCTGCTGTGGTGGCAAATCCGTGGATTGTGCGGCAAGGGGGAAATTCATCATAAGATTGCTAGAGAGGGTTAATAAAATTAGTAAAACAAACTGTTTCATCCGGCGAGGCGAGAATCTGAGAAGCATCTGCATAAAATACCCTGAGTCTTTGATAGATAATTTTCTAGGCTTGAGTTTGACATTGGCCATTGCTCGATCGCACCAGCTTACCCTTACTCAAGTAATGCACAATCTGCATTTTCTGAGGCTGGCCAATGGTGGGTCGTAGACTGACGTAAAGGCCTTGTTTAGAAGCTGTCACACCATATAACCGAGAGCCATCGTTGGGTTTTCCTCGAAATTCGCCAGTAAAGGGCAGTTTTGAATAATCAGCGTCGGGGGCAATCTGTTCATAGTCCTGAACGATCGCCCGATTCAGTAAAGTTGTGATCTGACCATTGCGATCGCGCCGTTGTACCGTGATGATTGTCGTAAGCCCGATCGGGTTTTGCGGGCTGTTGGATGGCACCGGATCGGCAAATGTGCCGATCAAACGATAGGTCAAGCTGGCCCCTTGATCGAGCGGAATACTCGCCTGGCAAGTGGTGGCTGGCGGTAGCGCCAAGGCTAGTGTTGGGCTTGAAACACCTAGGACAATGGCTAATCCAGCGATCGCAAGGCAAGGTGTCGATTTGAGTTGCATAGGAAACCTCGTTTTCAAAAGAGAGGGAACATTCTCGATCGCGTATCTCTATTGAACCTAACCCGCATTTCCTTCTTGGTGGGGATGGTTACTAGAATTGATACCAATCGGGTGACCCCGATTCCTGAAATAAATTAGTTCTCACCCATCAGGGTAAAGGCGGCCCAGTCGATGGGATTGGGCTGCCGTGCCTTCGTCTTGAGCATGGCTTGGCAAAGGGCCTTGGATTTGTTGGGTTCTGTCTTCAACTGGCGATAGAATTCGCTCATTAAGACGTTGGTGGAGCCGTCGTTGACGGCCCATAGGGAGACCAACACGCTAGAGGAGCCAATAGCTTGGCATATTGCTGTGCCTTGAGTCTGGTGATGGGGGGTTCGGGCTTGAGACCTTGTAAATTTATCTTATCTAGGGTCAATATAGATTGTTTAGGCATAAAGCGTTTCCCAAGTTAAACTTACATCCGAATCTGGCTTGAATGAATCATCCCTATTTTACGGCAGGCGTCCGTGTAGAACCATTCCCCATCTTGACCATAGAGGGTAATGTCCCGATCGCTTTTAATGGTGCAGATTGTTTTGCCCTCAGGCCCCATCTGTACAGGGGATGAAGCAATCGCCTGAGCTTTGGTAACTCGATAGTTACACACCCGATCGAGCATCCGTTGATTGGCTTCAGATTTGGGTGTAATAGGCTGGCCGTAGCGATCGCCCGTACGAGAGGTGGAAAATTCACCATTGCAAAGCGTCATCCCATAGATCATATCGGGGCCAATCCGGTACTGAAAAAAGTATCCCGGCGGTTTAGCCACACCCAGACTGCGCTGCGCAATCTGAATCGAGTCCAAACTCAAGGATATCGTCTCTCCCGTCGTGGCCTTCCCTTGCTCTTCCCAGGAGCGATCTTGACGGGAGCCAGCCGTTGAGGGCTTTGCGTTAGGTTTGGATCGATCGAAGGATTCAACCGTTTGGACCGCAGATCTAGCTTCAGTTGAGGCGGCGATCGGTTGACTGATAGCCTTATTGCAATACAGACTAATGACGGCGGTCAGGGACACAACAATCAGGGATTTCATGGCGTATAGGCGGGATGGATGAACATATCGGTACCGTAGATCCCTGATGGCCGAACCTATGCACATTCAGCTTGATTAGTTTTCACCGATTAGGGTGAAGGCGGCCCAGTCAATCGGGTTGGGATGCCGCTGTTTCGTCTTGAGCATGGCTTGGCGGAGGGCCTTGGATTTGTTGGGTTCGGTCTGGAGTTGGCGGTAGAATTCGCTCATTAGGGCGTTGGTGGAGCCATCGTTGACGGCCCAGAGGGAGACCAAGACACTAGAGCTGCCGGCGGCGAAGAACGATCGCGCCAGTCCCACCACGCCATCTCCGGTGATTTTGCCGCGTCCAGTGTCACAGGCGCTGAGGACGACTAAATCGAGGTTTAACTTCAAATCGAAGATCTCGCCGGAGGTCCATAGGCCACTGTCTTGGCCGCTAGGGGCGAGGGCGATCGAGCCTGGCATGTCGTCCCGCACGTTATCGAGCAGGCCATGGGTAGCTAGATGGAGGATTTTGGCGGTTTTCATCTTCTCCAACACCTGGGCTTTGGTAGCCTGTTCGCCGAGGAGGGGTTGGATTTGGAAAAGCTGGGCGATGTTGGTGGCCTCTTCACGGGCTCCCTTTAATTGCTGGAGTGGGAGGCCTCCAACGATCGGCATTTTGGGATCGCCGACAATCACAACGCCCTTTTGCGTTTTGGGCCGTTGGGCTAGGGCCTGGGTGAATTCTAGGGTTTGAATTGAGGGGGCGATCGACATGGTATGGCGTTCGATTAAATAGCGGCCCTGCTGGTCGGGTAGGGCGGCGAAGGGGACTAGGAAGAGTTCGTCCTGGGGAAGGAAGATTACCTGCTGATTGGGATCGCTGGGTAGATCCTGGGCGATCGGCTCAATCAGCAATCTGTGCAGTGTTTTAAGATTTTCCTGGGTGGGCGCGGGGTTGGGTTCTTCGACGTCAGGTTTTGTCGAGGCGATCTTAATGCTGGCGCGGCCCCTGACACCCATTTCTGTGCGACTGTCAGTCACCAGTTGACTGAGTAAGGTGGAGTCGGGAGTGATGGTCGATCGGAAACTAATCTCTCCGGTGGGTTTGATCACCCAGATGTAGAGGAGATTGTCGGCGGCGATCGAATATTGTACCAAGGTGGCATTGCGCTGTTTGGCAACTTGACGCATGGCATCAACATTGGGGGACGTGGGTAGCTTATCGCCTAGGGGAAGCCCTCTGGTGCGAGAGGCCAGAAGTTCCACAAAGGTTCGGGCACGGGCTTCTTCGGCTGTTTCTAGGGCTTCATCACTGCGGTTGAGACGGATGAGCAGTTGTTGCAGTTGTTTGAAATTCCGGATTTTGCGATCGGCAAGGAAGATTCGATTGGCATCCGCGCCTTGTTTTTTCTCAGAATCTTTCCCATAGCCTATCCCGGTGCGAAACTCCTCGCCATGCTTCAAGGCAAGGCGCAGATAGAATTCGGATTCCTTCATGCGATCCACCCGCTGGAGAATCTTCCCTAATTTCGTGAGGAGATCAATGTCGATCATGCCAAAACTATCGCCGCTTTCTACCTCTTCATCCAAGGCGGACTTGTAAAACTCAATAGCCTGGGGATATTGTTTTACTTCAGCATAGGCATCTCCCAAGAGCGTGAGACTCTCTCGGATATTTGCATTCATTGTGGCTGGTGCGAAGAAACCAGGCTGCTCTGGAGCAGTGGCCTTCGGACCGAGTAAATCGAGCAAGCTAGTTGAAAGATTATGTCGGCTTAGCTGCTGACGCAGCTTCTTTTCTTTTTCATCGCGGTAGGTCAGGAAATTAAATTTCTTAGCCTTTTCAATTTTGACCATTGATGCATTAAATCCATAGTTGACCAGGCGCACATTATGGGTGTAGGCGATCGCTATTCTTCGGTTTTGAGTTTCGATAGCTTTATCAGCTTTACCTAATGCCACATAGATACTAGTGATTTCATCAAGCGCATATACCTCCCATTGATGATTCTTGAGTTCGCGAAAAACATTGACTCCCTGCTGTGCTAGTTGCTCTGCCTTTGACAGATTTCCAGTCAAACGATAGGACCTTGCCAAATCCACCAAACCCAAACCTTCTTGCAGGCGATTCTGGCTCTTTTGAGCTAAAATTAATCCTTGCTCTTGATTTTTAATCGCTTTTTGATATTGTTTTGTTTCCTGATAGCAGCGACCTAGGGAATTTGATGCTCCAGCAGACGGTTTTTTCAAAGATTGAAGCAAGCCAATACTTTTTTCTAAATAGGCTATTCCCTGATCGCACCAGGTTTTACTATCATTTCCTACGGCACTTGCTCCAGCTGCATTTCCAACATATAAATTGCCAAGCAGATACAACGTATCTGCTTCCATGGAATTGTCTTTTAACTTTCTCCAGCCATCCAAAGACTGTTCAAGATATTCCGTGGCTTTCTTAAAGCTGTAAAGTCCACCATCATAATTCTGATAGACGATACCCATGCTATGTAAAGCATGATTGGCCTCTAACTCATTCTGGTTTTTCTGTGCAATCTTCAAGCTCTCGTCATAATACTTGATCGCTTTCTCTGAATTTTCCTTAGAGGCGGGTTGCGATCGATATAGGTCTCCAATGATCTTGAGGACGAGTTCCTCGCCCTTGAAGGATGGCCTTTGGCGCATAGCAGTTAAATATTGCTCATAATAACTGATGGCTTGAGGGTAGTTATTATGCTTGTAAAATAGCAATCCCAAGCTCAATAGTAGGCTGGTTGCCGTCTCGCTATCTTTGAGTTCCTGACGTAGCGCCAGACTTTTCTGAACCGCCTGAATTGCCCCAGCCCAATCCTGCTGATCCTCATAGATCCAGCCAAGATTCCGCCAGTTCTGGGCCATATTTGGCCGATCGTTCAGTTTTGTATAGATCTCTAGACTCTCTAAAAAAGACTTGTTAGCTTGAATATAGTTCTTTTGAGCTTTATGAAATAAACCAATGTCAATCAGTCCCCTCGCAATCTGCCGCTCATTCTTGAGTTCGCGATAAATAGTCAGACTCTGCTCAAATGAGGCGATCGCTTTAGAGTAGTCTTTTTGTAGATCATATGCCAATCCAATATTTCGTAACGTACTAGCGATGCTGGATTGATTGTTCAATTCAGTGTAGATCGCTAAACTCTGCTGATGGAAGGCAATAGATTGTTGGTAGTCTTTTAATTGAAAATGTGCAATGCCAATACTGCTTAGGTTGCTCGCCTCATCGTTACGTTGTTTGAGTTCACGATAGATCGCTAGGTTACGGTTCAGAACCTCGATCTCTTTTTGCCAATTGCCAGCCGATCGATAGGTCGTAATCACATTTTCTAGGATCAAGGATTCTAGCTTCATGTCCTTGATGGCGATTGCGATCGATCTCGCCTGTTCATAGTTAGCCAGGGCTTTGTCCGTTTCCTTCAAATACTCATGGACAGAACCCACCCCATTAAGACCCTTGGCCTCACCGGATCGGCTGTTGATCTCTCGGGCGATCGCTAGGCTTGCCTGAAACTGCTCCATGGCCTGGGGATAGTTCTTGAGCTGATGCTGCGCCCAGCCCAGGTAGCGGATCGTATCCATTTGACCATTGCGATCGCCCAGCCCCTGGTAGAGCTGCAATGCTTGCTGGAGGGAAACCAAGGCCACAGCACTTTCCTGGCGATCAGCCTGCTGGACGCCAAGCTTGTAGAGGCGATCGGCTTCCCCCTTCCGGTCATTGGAGGCCTGGGCCAACAGGGGCGGATTGGTGGGGACTTGGGCGATCGCACCCTGGCCACCCACAAGGAATCCAAAGGCTAACCCAAGGGTCCCCAATCCAAGCAGACCTAAAGCGCTCCATTGACCTTTCATTGCTGGAAATCCTGATAATAAGAAGTGAAAAGCTAGCCTTGTCTATTGTGCCCAGAGAACTACAAAGAATCTGAGTCCCATAAAATCGATGTCCTAACTTAGTTTTAAGATGCCCCAGGCTTATGCAGATACTCACCCTTCACTTGAAATTCCGGACATTATTGATTTAAGCTTAGCTAAAGTTAATGATGTCTGCTAATTTTCTGCCAAAAATATTTAAAAGGTTGCCTGGATCATCTCGCTCAAGAGTACGATCTATCTAGGGATAGATAGATGCAACTTTCTCACCGCTAAGGTTAGATTAGGTCAACCCCAGACCAGTTAATCAATTCTAAGAAGCATGAAGTTCAATACGGTACAAGAGGTAATCACCTGGAAGAACTTCAGCTTAGATAACAACATTTATGATTTGTCACATCTCAATGCCCATCAAGTTGAATATCTAGACCATAGAGACGAAGACAATCCGATTACATATCGTTTTATCGTGACCTATGGCTTGCATTGCTTTACTAAAGATGCAGAGATCCTTTCACAGGAACAGTCAAAATTATTGATGTATTATGCCCCGAGAGAATGCCGACCTTTCCATTTCGAGCGATACGAACTCTCAAAACAACTTCCAAGTATTATTCAATCCTTAGGTCAGAAGGAAACGCTTGTTTGCCATGCTGGATATGGGAAGTTCGCCGTTGTCAAAATAGTCGATGGTCAGGGAAATAATATCAACTATTTTGTGCCTTTCGCGGTATTCAAGGAAAGTAAAAAGCTTCGATTGCATGTGCAAAGCGCTTATCCTAGCAATGACATTGGCAGGATAAAAAAGGTCAATTTCTTCGCAATAGCAAAAAATCTACTAAATAACAAGAAACTACCAAAGCCCTAAAATAACAAAGGCCCCCTAAGGGGCCTTCGCCAAAATCAGATTTTGGTATTCAGAACGTCTTTACCGGATTTCCTCGACCCTTTCAGGTAACGGGATGTCATGCCAAGAAAGCATGTCTGCTGCATCCTTGCTTCCAAGATAGCTCATAACTTCTGCAGACGTCAAGGCCCCCTCAATTTACCACCAACCGCTCCCGATCGCCCCCCCTCAAAGGCTCCACCCCAAAATTCCCACCCCGCAATAAAAACCGATCGCATACCCCGAAAAATTCCACCTCCGACTGCGCCTGCCGAGATTCCCGTAAAAAACGCCCCTCCCCGTCTACGCCCAGCGCCACATAGTTCAAAAACATCTTCATATAGCCCACCCTGGCCCGCTCCGGCACATCCTCCACCGTCGGCGTATTCCAGAGGCGATCGATATAATCCCGCACCGCCTCTAAAGAAACCACAGAAATTGCCTCCCCCCGCAGCGCCTGACGAATCTGCTCAAAAATCCAGGGGTTGCCGATCGCCCACCGTCCCACCATCACCCCCGCCGCCCTAGTCTTGTCCAGCACCTCCACCGCCCGCGCCGCCGAAAACACATTCCCATTGGCCAGCACCGGACAATCCAGACGAGCCACTGCCTCTGCGATCAACCCATAATCCACATCCCCACCATACATCGCCTGCACCGTACGCCCATGCAAACTCACCAGATCCACACCATGCCGACCCACCACGTTTAATAGGGTCTCAAACCCCGCCACAGAATCAAACCCCACCCGCATCTTCACCGTAAAGGGACGGTCGCTCACCACATCCCTGAGCGCCCCTAAAATGCGATCGATCGTCTCCGGCTCCCGCAGCAGTCCCCCACCAACATTCTTGCGATAGACCCTCGGCGCGGGACAGCCCAAATTCAAATCAATCCCCGCTGCCCCCTGCTGACACAATTCCTTGGCCGTACGCACCAAATCCGGCACACTCTCGCCGATCATCTGGGCGAACACGGGCTTCCCGGTGGTGTTTTCGGTGATCGATCGCAAAATACTGCGCTTCAAATTCGAGGACTCATGGACCCGAAAATACTCCGTAAAGAAATAGTCCGGCCCGCCATAGAGCGTCACCACCTGCATAAACCACAAATTCGTAACATCCTGCATCGGCGCTAAGGCCGTCAGCGGCAACTGATGATCAACCTGAGGCAGCAATGGCATAGGGCAAGAATCACTTGAGACTGTCATCTTCACAAGTTTCTCACAATGTTTTCATAGTCTGATGCTGCTGTCAATCAGCCCCAGAGGGTCCTAGGAACAGGCAAAATATGGCTAGTCCTATCAAGAAGTTAAGTTTTATGATTGTTGGCTCTAGTGAAAAGCCTCAGATAACTAAACTGGACAGTGCGAAGTTATTTCGGCACTATGATCGCCGATGACCCAGCCTAAGATTCCTTTCTGGAAATGGTCAACGGCAGTCCAGATCCAGATTTTGTTTTTTTTGAGCCGACAAAGGTTTGTAACTCGTCTAATTCACCGACCTGGGGGATCGTCTCTGGGGCGTAGGCATCCGGGAGATGTTTGCCTAC
>JAAUSA010000216.1 GCA_012031975.1 Alkalinema sp. RU_4_3
CCTGGGGCGCCGGGGGGAGGGCCGAGACTTCAGGCTGGAGACTTTCCGGGGGGGGGCGGAACCACGGGGGGGCGGGCGCGGCCCTGGTTCGTTGAGATCCTGGAGGGGGGATGGGGTGGGTCGCTTGGCCACGGGTTGGCTTTGCTTCATGGCATCGGCAATACTAAAGCCCGAGACCAAGGCCGCACCTAGAATCCCTGCACCAACCAACCCGGTCGGCATAGAAGGGCGGCGCAGGGAGACGGGATTGTACTCGGCGGCTTCACCGCTGTCCCCGTCAAGGTAGTACTGAAAATAGGTCAAAGGCCCGTCGGTATGGATGTCATAGCTGCTCTCTTCTAGGGCCGCAGCCTCTGGTTCATCCGAGACAGCATCTACTGCATCCACAGTTAGATCCAGATCCACATCAGCTAGATCCAGATCCACATCAGCGGCTGGGGGCTCCTCCGCCTGGGCCAAATCCTGGCTCAATTCGTAGGGATTCAGTTGCTCGATCGACTCTGTCAATACGGTAGGGACAACAAGGGGTGTAATATCGAGATCCAGCTTGGACATCAGAGAGGCCTGAGGACTATCCAGCGTAGGCTCAACGGCCATAGGATTGGGTGTCGGCTCAAGCTCAACCTGATGCACTACATCGGGTTGCACTGTATCGGGTTGCACTGCATCAGGTTGTACCGCATCCACCGCCAGGAAGTCTGGCTCCGCTGCCAGGGGGCCTTCAATATCTGCCGCTGTCTCTGCCGCCACCATAGGATCCTGGTCGCTATGGAGAATCACATTAAAGGCATCACGAATTTCAGCGGCCTCCTCGGCGCTCAGGCCTGCCATTTCATCTTCTAGGGTATCCTCGGGCTGGATTGGGGCTTCAGCGTTGCTGACGGAATCGATCGAATTCTGATTAGAACGGCGCTGGCCGAAATTGGGAAACTTCATCATAGCAACGGATACCTTACTCCATCTCGTAGGGATACTGATCAAACATGCATCAAAGCCCAAGGCTCGCGCTTTAACCTTTTGCTCCGCAGGTTTGGGTTACAGATACTTGAGGGCGCTACTACTCTTTTGCATGGGATTACTGAGCCATCAGGACAGTTTGCCAATTGCCGCCGGACTTTATGGAATCTTGATGGATTTGAGTTGAGGGATCCTGGCCATGGTCTATCGGAGAAGTGGGGCTTCTAGGGGGTAGGGCTCCGCAGAAGCACAGAGAACACACAAGAAGCTTCGAAAAAGATCCGGAGTACTGCGGAGTACCGACGTAATCAGAGGTATAGATTCCAACCGCCTATAGGTTTCGATAATTTCTAGATCTGATGTCCACACCTGTGATGCCTGGCCTGATCCCTTGAGTCTTTGTATAAGTGATATGACAGATTCCCGTTCTCTCCCCCTCATCTGCACCCTTCGCCAGGGGCTTTTGGTGAGCCTTGGCACGGCAGTGCTGCTGGGTACCCTACCCGGCAAAGCTAGTTTTGCGCTGACGACCCGACCCCAGACACCCTTTCCCGCTAACCGTCCCAATCTGCCCGCTGTGCCCGCTGAACTACTGAATGCCGATGGCGACAGCTATGTGCTGGGTGGGGGCGATCGCATCCGCATTGATATTTTCGGCGTCCCTGAATTCAGTGGGGAATACCAAATCCTGCCGAATGGCACGATCAGTTTGCCCCGCGTGGGCAGCGCCAATGTTCAGGGTCTGACCCTGCGTCAGGCCACCGATCGCATCAGCCGCCAATACAGTAACTATCTGGCCCGCCCGGTGATTACCCTGAATCTGCTAGCGGGACGGCCCGTTCGAGTGGCGCTCGCTGGGGAAGTCAATCGACCCGGCACCTATGTCGTCACCGTGACGGGTACCGCCAATAATGCGGGGGAGGTGCCCTCCTTGAGCCGCGTGTTGCAAATGGGCGAAGGCCCCACCCAGGCAGCGGACCTGCGGGCCATTCAAGTGATTCGGCGGCGGCCCGGTACCAATACCGTCGCCACCTACCGGGTCAACTTCTGGCAGTTGATGCAAGAAGGTGCCCTCGCCCAGGATTTGCGTTTGCAGGATGGCGATAGCGTTCTATTGCCGCCCCTGACAGAGATTAATCTCGCAGATGCCCAGAATGCTTCCACCGCCAGTTTCATTCCCCGATCCAATCGGCCCCTGCGCATCGCCATCGTCGGTGAAGTCAACCGACCTGGCCCCTATACCATCGCCGACGGCCAGGCCCCCTCAGCCCGCGATCGCACCGAAACCCAAAATTCCCAGACGCCCAGCGTCACCCAAGCCATCCAGGTGGCGGGTGGCATTACCCAGCTAGCGGATTTGCGCAATATTGAAATCAAGCGCCGGACGCGATCGGGCAAGGAAATTTCCACCAAGGTGAATTTTTGGGACCTGATTGAAAAGGGCGATGTCCTCCAGGATTTGCCTTTGCAGGATGGCGATCGCATTGAAATCGGTCAAGCGGCGGCTTTTAATCAAGCGGAGTTCCAAGGTAAAGCCAAATCGAGTTTGTCCCCCGATCGCATTGCAGTGAATGTGGTGGGTGAAGTGACTCGACCGGGTGCTGTTTCCATTCCACCCAATACACCGCTCAATCAAGCGCTGCTTTCAGCGGGGGGATTTGATAATAAACGAGCCAAAAAAAGCAACGTCACGTTAGTCCGTTTAGAACCCAATGGATCGGTCTCTAAGCGATCGGTTGCCGTGGACTTTGCCAATGACGTGAATGAGAAAACCAATCCCGTCCTACGCAATGGTGACACGATTATTGTGGATCGATCGGGATTAACCAAAGTTACTGACGGTGTCGGAAATATTGGAGGCCCGTTGTCCGGGGTTTTTGGAATTCTCCGGCTCCTGGGGATTGTGCGTTAAGTTGAATTAAGACTTATTTGTTGAAATGGAACCTTGGATGTACCTCTTAGAGTGTATCCGAGGTTCTATAAAGTCTTTTTTCACCGACAAGCTATGGTTTTAGCAAAACAAACAACTTAATTTAAAGTTTCAATGAACATATTCCTAAACCCGTAGCTTTAATCAGTAAATTCCGAATAAAGTGAATACAGAATATTGATGTCAGCAATATCAGAGATTTATTTCAGCATTAACTAGCGCTGCATGGTACTTCCCAGCTTTCGCTCCAGTTAATGGCTTAAACCCTGAAGCACCTACCAGCCAAAACCTGTTTAATCCCGTCTGCTGCCGCAGGAGCATTAGACATCCATTCCGCTGGGAGCTTAAGTGAATGAAAATCGCACTCGTCCATGACTATCTCACCCAAAAGGGCGGCGCAGAACGCGTCTTTGAATTGCTTTGCAAGCGCTATCCGCAGGCCGATGTCTTTACATCGCTGTATGACCCCGATCGCACCATCGAACTGGGCGATCGCCTGGTCAAGACCACCTTCCTGCAGGGCGTACCGGGTGCCACCAAATATTTCCGCCTGATGGCGCCGTTCTATTACCCTGCCTTCCGCGCCCTGGATCTCCAGGATTATGACCTGATCATCAGCAGCAGCACCAGCTTTGCTAAATCCGTCCGCAAACGGCCCGATGCCTACCACATCTGCTTTTGCCATAATGTGACGCGGTTTCTGTGGGACACCCAGACCTATCTGCGCGAATATGGCGACTACCAGAACTTCTACCCCTTCATTGAAAAGATTTTCCGTGTCATGCGGGAGCAGGATTTGAAGTATTCCCAGGAGCCCGATCTCTATATTGCCAATTCCACCACGGTGGCGGCCCGGATCTCCCAGATCTATAAGAAACAGGCGATCGTGATCAACTATCCCATCGACACCAGCCAGTTCCAGTTCTCCAACGCCAAGGAAGACTATTATCTGGCCTCGGCAAGGATGATTAGCTACAAGCGCCTCGATGTGATCGTCGAAGCCTTTAACTGGCTGGGCTGGCCCCTGAAGGTCACGGGAGAAGGTCCTGAAATGGCCAAACTCCAGGCCCAGGGTCTTAAAAATGTGGAGTTTCTGGGCCATGTCAGCGACGGTGAACGCAAGCGTCTGATGGCCAATGCCAAATCCGTAATCGTGGCGGCCCTTGAAGACTATGGCCTGGTGCCAATCGAGGCCAATGCCAGTGGAACCCCCGTCATCTCCTACGGCGCAGGCGGCGTCCTCGACACCCAAATTCCCGGCAAGACAGGCCTCTTCTTCCGTCGCCAGACCCCCGAGGCCCTACAGTCAGCCCTGATGTCGGGCAGCAAGATGGCTTGGGACTATGGTGATATTCGCGACCATGCCGTCGCCAATTTTTCCGAGACGGCCTTCTTCCGCCAGGTCGATCGCGTCATGACCACCCTACCAGGAGGCTTTGCCCTAGCTTCATAAGCCCGGCCAATTATGGAGATTCTATGGGGAAATACGGATTTTCCTGATCCCTTCTAGGTATCGCCGTAGAAGTGAGTATCAACCCGGTCCCGATCGCTTGCATCGGTTATTCAGGCCCATAAACGAGCAGCTCACGATCAGATTCAGCTAATGATGAACACTTCTTCGGCACCCGTTACAATTCAAACACAGAACGAACCTGATTTGGGCTATGGCCAACTCTTTGGGGTGCTGCTGCGCCAAAAATGGTGGGTGCTGGGGGCCATGCTGATCGGCATTGCTGTCGGCGGTATGTTCGGGCTGAAGGAAAAGCCGATCTATACCAGTGTAATGCAGCTACTCGTGGAGCCCAATTACCAGGGCAAGCGCGGCGACAAGACCTCGGAGACCACCGATCCTATCGTCGAAGTGGATATGGCGACCCAGATCAGCCTGATGCAGGGGTCTTCGGTCCTACAGCAGGCCATGGTCCAATTGCAGAAGGACTATCCCGACCTCGATCCCAAGTCTCCTCTGGCCGTGGCTGGGTTCAAGCAATCCTTGACCGTCAATCAACTGGCCTCCGGCGATAAGAGCAAGACCCCTACCAAGATTTTCCAAATCACCTACGCCGACCCAGACCCAGAGAAGGCCCAGCGGGTCCTAACGGCCATGGAAACGGTGTATAAATCCTACAACCTACAGCAGCAGGAAGAGCGCCTCAAAAAAGGCCTCGCCGTCGTCCGCGATCAAATCAAAACTACCAGTGAAAAGGTGGCCAAATCCGAGCAGGGTCTCAAGGATTTCCGCCAATCCCAGGGTTTAATTGACCCCACCTCCCAGGCCGCCGCCGTCGCTGGCAATTTGAATCAATTGATTCAGACCCAACAGGTGGCGCGCACCCAATTACAGGAGCTGCAAAGTCGTTACGCCTCCCTACAACAGCGGGTCGGCCTCGCGCCCCAGCAGGCCATGATGGCCTCACGCCTCGCCCAGTCCCCCCGCTACCAGAGCCTGCTCAACGAAATCCAAAAAACCGACTTAACCCTAGCCCAGCAGCAACTGCGCTTTAAACCCGGCACCGTCGAACTCGATGTGGTGCGCGAACAGCGCGATCGCCAAATTGCCCTACTCCAAACCGAAGTCGCCCGCCTGGCCGGGGAAGCAGTCCCTGGCGTCGGGGCCGGGCAGCTCGGTGAGCTGGATCTGAACTTAATTAACCAAATGGTGGCCGCCCAAATTGAATTGCAGGGCGCCAGCAGTCGCTACCAGAGTTTGCAATCCGAGGAGAATGCCCTCCGCAGCGAGCTCCAGCGCTTCCCCCAGCTCCTCGCCGCCTACAATCGCCTAGAGCCTGAAATCGAACTCAACCGCACCAGCCTCAAGCAACTGCTTCAAACCCAGCAAAATATTACCCAGGAATTGGCCCGTGGGGGCTACGACTGGAAGGTGGTGGAGGCCCCCCAGCTCGCTGCCCTAACCGCCTCCGGCATGGTCCGTAACATTCTATTGGGCGCCGTCGTGGGTCTATTTATCGGCGGGGGCATGGCCTTTGGCCGCGAGGCCGTGGATGATGCCGTCCACAACCCCGAGGAGCTGAAGAAGCAGGGCAGCATGCCCATGCTAGGTGCCGTGCCCGCCCTACCCGTGACCAGCACCGTCAAGATTCCCTTCATGAATCAGCCCGAAGTCAACGCAGATCCCCAGGAAGTCCTGCAATGGCAGCCCTTCCGTGAGGCCATGGACCTGCTGTACCAAAACATTCAAATCCGCCACAGTCTCAATCCCCTCAAATCCATCGTGGTCACCAGCGCCCTTCCTGGAGAAGGAAAATCCACCTTGGCCCTGGGCCTCGCCATCAGCGCCGCCCGCCTCCACAAGCGCGTCCTGCTGATCGACGGCGACCTGCGCCGATCGCAATTGCACCGCCTGCTCAACCTCCCCAACGAGCAGGGCCTGGCCACCCTCTTGAGCCAGAACCATCCCATCCCCGATCTATCCGGGGGCAGTGATGGTTCCATCCGCAGCAACATTTCTGTCCTAACCGCCGGGCCAGCCCCGAGCGATCCGGCGAAATTACTCAGTTCGGTGCGGATGCGGGAGATGATCACCCACTTTGAGCAGGCCTACGACCTGGTGATTGTGGATGCGCCGCCTGTGCTCGGGATGGTCGATGCAATGCTGGAAGCTTCCTGCTGCCAGGGCACATTGCTGGTGAGCCGCATGGATCGAGTCACCCGATCGGAGGTGACCTCGGCGGTCGCTGCCCTCAGTCAATTAAATGTGATTGGGATGGTGGCCAATGGAGATGGTGCTACACCTCGTGTGAGTTATGGGTAAAGAATTTTCTTAGACCTATGAATGGCAACGCCTAGGCTACGGATTCAGTTGTGCTACGACTTGCTAGCTTTGTAGTTTCTTAACCTAACCCCAATGAACTCTATGCTGTCCTCCTATAAGCTACGCTGGCGCAAACGCTTTCTTGTGGTCAAGAAAGCCGAGGCAGGTCAAAAGACGGCCCTTTGTCTCGATCGCGGTCGTCTCTATGACTGTGTCCAACACACCCCCGCCCGCGCCATTAAATTGGACTTGGATTTAGATTACGACAGTTTGCTGATCTGGGCTGAGGCAGGCCTTGCTGCTGGAAAAACCGTCTATGTGAGTCTACCAGCGGCCCTGAATTTGCCCCAAAGCCTCAGCGCCCGACAATGGGGGATAAAACGCCTCCTCGATCGTCTGGCCGCCCTTGTTTTGGCGGTCCCGTTGGCCATCCCAGCCCTGGTGGTAGCCTTGCTTATCAAGCGCACCACCCAGGAATCACTCCTTGTGCGGGAATGGCATCTGGGCGAACGGGGCCGACTGTTCCAAACCATTCATTTTCGCATCCGCGATCGCCATGGCAACTGGCTACGCTATGGCGAATGGATGCATCGGTTCAAACTCGATCGCCTGCCCAAATTGCTCAATGTCCTGCGGGGCGAAATGAGCCTGGTGGGCGCCTGCCCCAGTCGGCTCTGCAATGCCGCCCAAACCGATCGCACCCTGCGCTATCGCTTCAATGCCCTACCGGGCTTGACGGGTGCCTGGCAATTCGAACAGGTTTCACGGTTGGATGCGGTCTTCCTCAATGGCCTCGATCTCAACTATCTGCGCCATTGGTCCCTCAGTCGGGATGTCCAAATGCTGGTAATGACCCTGGTGTTTTTGGCAACTTTGCAGTCCAAGGATTCCGTGGCCTAGGACAGCCAGTGCTCTCCCTCTCTTTAATCCCTGCGGTCACCGGGCTTCAGGGATTTTTTGTAACGACAATTAACTCCAATGTAACGACCCGTAACGGTATATCAAGTAGCAATGCGATCACCTTGCGCTCCAGCCCAGAGGTGATATCTTATATACAGATACGAAAGAGGACACGAACCCTCTCCCCCTCAATTGTTCGAGACTAGGCTTCGTATCACCCCGCCTAGCATCGAGTCGCTTTTTTGCATTGCTTAAGACGTTCACATTTACGGCATTTAGTTAGTACTGGGTTTATTCTAGATCTAACCCATCTAACGGTCTAGCCTGCATTGGCTGCCGAGGGAAATGATTTTAAGTGATATAGATGGCGATCGACTATCCACGGTTATGCTGCCCAATACACACTAGTAAAAAACGGTACGACCCTTCATCGACAATTCAACGATTCGATCTGTTTTCAGGGTCTGAGCTTCTAATGCTCGGACCCTTGACGCGTTTTAAATAAGATCTAAACTTCAATCGATCGCCGATAAAACGTCAATGCCGTCTTTCCATAGGTTTTATGGCGGCAAACCTCTAAGCCCGGCAAATCTTCAAAGGTGCGATCGGGACTATGCTCCACGGCCATTTCACCGTCTTGGGCGAGTATATTGTGGGTGGCGATCGATCGCAACACAGGGGTATAGAGATCGCTGTCGTAGGGGGGGTCAAAATAGATGCGATCGAAGGGTTCCCGCAGACGGCTGAGCTGCTTGACTACATCGCCCCGGTGGACCTGCCACTTTTGATCGGCCTGGGCGACCTGCTGCCAATTTTGCTTGATTACGGCGATCGATTCGGGCGTTAGTTCCACGGCCACGGCCTCCCTTGCCCCCCGGCAGAGGGCCTCAGCTCCCATGGCCCCACTGCCCGCACAAAGATCG
>JAAUSA010000217.1 GCA_012031975.1 Alkalinema sp. RU_4_3
CCAGCCGAGTCAATCGTAAGATCTTGGCCCACACTTTGTGCTGCTGGCTCAACCACAAGCTGGGAAGGGAGTTGCTTCAGTTTGACGGGCTGATTTGTGATGCCTGAAAAAGTTGCACATCGCCTAACTAACTAAGCCAATAGAGAACAGTGATATTTCTGCTTTCAGTCAAGACAGTATGATTTTAGCGACAAGTCGTCAAGGTTCTGTTCTTTTTTCTATGTTTTATGGAGCTTGGAATCCAAGTCCTCGACTTGACATATCATATGGTCCATATAGTAGTTTAACTGACTTAAAATTCAGCCCCGATAAGACAAAGCTTATTGTCAGTAGCAGTAATCAAAAGAAACCCTTAATAGTAGATTTCGACTTGGATAGTCTCTTGAGTAAGGCTTGTGGGCTTGCTGAAAATTACCTGGCAAATAATCAGAAGCTCAAAGAGGGTGATCGCCACCTCTGCGATGGGATAACTCCTACAAAATAAATCTCTGAGAGAATAGCTTTTGGATGATCGCCATCCTACACCCTATTTAACTATATCCTTGTAGCTACGATCGCACTATGAAACAGCCTCCCACGCCCAACCCCACCATACCCTATGACCTTGCAGAACATCTGCGAAACCTAGAGGAGATGGCAGCTTATCTCGATGCTTGTATCCAAGAAGCCCATGGAGATGCGGCCTTTATTACCAAAGCCCTGGAAGATATCGATCGCGCTATAAAAATCGCAGCCCGTAGAACCTCTCTGGGGGAGCATGATAGATGACTTGAGGGCGTAGCTTGTGGCGATGCGGGCTAGGGAGTAGGAAGTAGAATTTGCTGGAGTAGGGAGTAAATCTGATCCAGAACTTCTGGTTTTACTTGTCCAAATCTTTTGACGATCAGCCCTTGGTCAAGGGTGTAGATTTTATCGCACCGCACTAGACTAGGACGATTGAGGGTACCAAGAGCTAGGTCAGGATTATCGATGATAAAGCTATAGGGTATGGCCGAGAGATTGGAAGTCATGGCCACAACCAGCATATCTCTGGAGGATTGATTGTAGAGATTGTTAGAAGCAATGATGACGGGGCGGCGTTTTTGAGAGGAAAGGTCAGTGAAGGGGACGGGGATGAGGATGATTTCTCCTTGGTTTGGGGTTTGGCTAGGCATTGTTCCACTCGGCATCATCGATCGCGTTATCCCAAAAGGCGAGGCTGCTACTGGATGCAGCGACCAGATCTTGGGTGGCCTCGGGTTGGGATTGCATAACTAGAATGGTGATTTTCTGTCCGGTGCTGAAGGGGACTTGGAGGTTGATTTGGCCTTGTTCGCCGACTTCAACTTCATACTGGAGAGGGGTTATGGGTACTTGCAACATGGCTTGTCCTCTAGGTGCGATCGATTGATGGTGGTCGATTCCATTCTAGCTCAGCCTATCCGATCGCACAGCTTGTGGCAATGTGAGCGAGGGCGATCGCCCTCTGTTTGGATGATGGTTGGGCGATCGCGCTGTCATGGATCCATATTGATTATTTCCCAAATTCTCTGCTGGCAGAAAGCCGTTATGAAAGAAGTTGCAACTGTTCATTCCAATGGGAGAGATAGGCCACTAGCTTCTAAATAACGTTTAATTGGAGAAAATCGTGGAGCCATTACGCTTTAGACAAGGTGACGTTTTGCTCGTACGGGCAGAGCCATTGGACAACCAAAACCCAAGACATCTGCCGCATCTGGTTTTGGCGGAGGGTGAAGCGACGGGACATAAGCACCAGATTACGAGTGGCGCGGCGGAGTTGATTGAAAGAAATGGAATACTTTTTTTGAGAGTACTGTCTGAAACGGCTACGTTATCTCACGAAGAGCACAGCCAGATTCAAATTCCCCAGGGGACTTGGATGGTGCGGATCCAAAGAGAGTATGAGCCAACTGGTATCCGTTTAGTTGCAGATTAAATCTATGCAAATACCCAATAGCCAGATAAGCCAAATATCCGAGAAATGGATCAAGGTGCTCTCGACGCCGATTGTTCCAGGTGAGGCGATCGCGATCGTTAGTGAACTGTATCAGCATATTGGCAATCCTGCACCCAAAGTGGTTTTTGTGGATAGCCCCTGGGCGGCATCTGTCGCGGCTGAGCGGTTGCTACACCAATCTTCAGCAGCTTTAACGCCAGTGCATGATGATTTGCTCAACCTATCCCGGCAAATTTATGATCAAATTCTTCGACAGTATCTGAAAAGGTTTGATCCCGCTTTTTCGCTTGGAATGATTGGAACGTTCAGGCGAAAAGAATGAGTCCTGTAGATCTAGCTGGCCAAATTTCAGCCCATGCTGGCGGTGATATGCATTTCGATAATATAACCCAGGAAGACTACCATGAATATGATGTAACGCTAGATCCTTGGTATGGTTATATTCCAACTAAATTGGATGGTTGGGCTGATTTGGCAACTCACTTTAAGTATTTTTATGGCGGTCGCTATGCTGATCGCCATCGATCGGGGGCTGCTTGGTGGTCTAACATTTCCTATAGCAAACGGGAATGCTATCTAAATCCTGATTGGATATCTGTCCTCTTTGGTCATCTTAGTTGTCAAATCAACAAACAGCTTGATGCTCAAATTAATACATATCCATTCAAATTAGACGACTACTCTCTCCTCAGTTATAAAGCAATCTGCTTTAACTCAATTCCCGGTGCAGCAGTGTTTGATGTAGCTGTATCGAGTGGAGTCGAGATGGATTCTGAGTTGGTAACACTTTTTCTGAAGGCCGCACTGCATATTGGGTTCATTAATCCATTTAAGGAAATTTGTTTTGTGAGCGATCGCCCTCGCTTCAAGTATGATGCTCAAAATAACCTCCATGCTGAAGGCGAGCCTGCTGTAATTTTCCCCGACAGCTTTGGTATGGATTATTTCTATCATGGCACAGCATTGCCGCAGTATATGGGCATGGTTGATCCAAGTCGGTGGCGATCTGAATGGATTCTGGAGGAGAAAAATGCTGACGTTCGGCGATGCCTGATTCAGGAAATTGGGTATGCCCGAATTTGTCAAGAACTCCAGGCAGAGGAGCTTGATGCTTGGCGTGAGTATAGTCTGCTAAAAATCCCCATTCATGATGATTACAGTCGGATTCCTGAGCTACGTCCTTGGGAAAAGGCCGAAGATGTGCCGGGTGAGGCCGCATACCTACTCAAAATGGTCTGTCCGAGTACTGGCCACCTTCATGGGATTCGAGTCCCTCCCGATATGCGTTCAGCCAGAGATGCAGCGACTTGGATTAACTGGGGCAGCGATCCAACATGGTTTACCTTGGAAACCTAATTTTTTGGAGCGCTATCTAATCCCACAGCTTGTGGCAAGGCGGGCTAGGGCGATCGCCCTCTGTTTGGATGATGGTTGGGCGATCGCGTCTTTCCCGCTTTTTTCAAACTTAGCCAATGGTGGCAAAGTCAGGCTGGGGCTGGGGCCGTCCAGTGGGGTGGGAGGCAGGCTGCCTCGGCCTGTTGCGGTGAAGCGGCCCTGGAGCGTGGTGGTACCGGGGCGAGGACAGGTGGGAGAGATTTGATTGCTGGAGTCGATGATATCGTTGGGGAGTTCTGTGAGGCCTTGTTCGGGGCGGAGGTCGGGTTGGGTGACGGATATTGTGCCCTGAACGCCTTGGGCGGAGCTGGCGGTGATGTCACTGAAAGGCGTGAGTTTGGGTTGGGGTTTGATGCCGAGAAGTCCTGTGGTGGTGAGGGAAATGTTGCCACCGTTGCCTGTGAAGGCATTGGCGGTAATGTCGCTGTTTTCTCTCGGGACGCTGACTAGGTTGGTGGTGGAGATTTTGATGTTGCCGCCATTGCCACCGAGGTTTCGGGTGCCTGCGGAGGCGGTAATTTGACTGTCGCGGCGTAGGAGGAGCAGATTGTTGGCGGTAATCGTCAGGTTGCCACCGTTACCGGAGGTGCTGTCGGTGCGGATGCGGGCGCGATCGAGAAATAAATCCCTTACGCGAATATCAACATTGCCCGCCGCTCCAGTCGGTGAGAGGGAAAAAGCACTGACTAAACCTTCTTGCAGACTTAAACGATCTGTGGTGAGCTGAATATTGCCCGCTCGGCCCACCGCTTGAACCGTCAGCAGACCACCCGCCGTTTCAGCCTGACCCGCAAAGATCGAACTAGAAATTTCACTCAAGGAGCCATCTCTGGATTTGCCCGAGACTTGGATGCGATCACGAGTATTGATTTCAATATTACCAGCATCCCCTATACCACCGTTGAAAGTTGAAATACCGCCACCATCAAGGACTTGCAGATCTCTTGCAACAATTTGAATCGCTCCACCTTGCCTAATCGTTTTATTTTGGGCTGAACGATCATCGTTGGGAAGAATTACACTGGAAATAGTGCTGTTCGATGACTGGAGTCGCCCTGAAGGCAGAATATTAGGGATTCCTTCTCCTGCAACAGTGGTATTTTCCTGGGTATTGATGACGATAGTCCCACCCTTGCCGATGCCCAATACGCTGGAGTCGATCGTCGCGCCTCCAACCACAGCAAGCGATCGCGCATTAATCCGAATTTCACCTCCCTGTCCAATACCACCGGGGGAACCAACATTAGTCAGGATCTTAGTGGAAGCGGTAAGGCCCAGCCTCGGGACAAATATATTACCTTCTAGCACCACTGAATCCAAGGCATTAATCGTGATATTTCCAGCACTCCCCTCACCGAATAGCGTTGAATCAATTGTCGCCCCATTTGTCATCTTCAATGAACCTGTGGCGATCGAAATATCGCCGCCCTGGCCTTGAGCACCGGGGTTGATGGCGCTGCTGATCCCACTGACCAAAAGAGGATTACTGGATGTGCCATTAATATTAATTTTGTCTTGGATGTTCAGTCTGATATTCCCAGCCTTGCCAATACGCTCACTCGAACTATCCAATACTGCCCCATCTAAAATATTGAGATTCCTGGCTGTAATCTCAAGACTCCCAGCATCACCAAAACCTTGACCGAAGATTGACGTTTTGACAGAACTCAGTGTTGGAAACGATCGACCCGGAGCTTCTCCTTGGAAGGTCACGTCTTCTGAAGCTCTGATAACAATGTTACCGCTATCACCATTGCCATTATGCAGGCTGTCAATATTACTGCCTGAGAGGACTTCCAAGAAGCTTGTATTGATCACAATATTGCCACCATTACCATCATCGTTGAGAACGGAATTATAGATGGCGCTTTGTCCCTTCAGAACTGTTCGATCGCTCACGTCCAACACAATGTCCTTCGCCTGAGTCTCGATCGTTCCACCACTGTTGAAAATACCCGCCCTTATCTGACTGCGATCGGTCAGGGTCAAATTTTTAGCCGTAACCTGAATACTCCCAGCCCCTGTATCCCCAGCCGAGAGTCTTGATCCGTCCTGCAGGGCTACATTCGCCCTGGGCAATCCTGGTAGCAGTGCTAAACGGAGATCGGCATCGCTGAGATTTAAACCAATCGTTCCAGCCCCGCCGATTGCGGCGAGTTCAAGTTTATGATTATTCGCAAGCAGGTTAGAGTTAGTAATCTCAATATCGCCGCCCACCAATGTCATCGTTTTCTGACTGAACAAGAGGGCTGACTGGGCCGATATAGGGGCAGGGGCCGTTTCAAAGCCGAGGCCGATCGGCACACTGACAGTTAATAGCGGTGGGGCTGATGGCTGAGTGGCACTGAAGTTACCTTCTGGAAACTTGATGTGGCTGGCCGTTGTAGCTAGGAAGGAACCCGGCACAAGAATCTGAGCATTGGGGCCGAAGATGATGCCGTTCGGGTTGAGGAGGAAGAGATTGGTGGGGCTATTATCGATGTTAATCGTCCCCAGGGTGCCGAGGATTGTCGAGGGGCCGCCAGTGACGCGGGCAAAGATGGTTTGGATACCTGTGGGGCTAAAGAAGTAGACGGTTTGACCGTTGTTGACGTTGAACTGGGTGAAGCTGTGGAAGAGGTTGGCCCCGCGTTCAGCACCCCCGGCAATGACGTCAGCCACCTCATCACCTAGCGATACATCGGGGAACAATTGTGATGCTTCAGCTGCCCCCAAAGTACTATCCGGTAGGATTTGAGCCTGGGCAATCGCCGAAATTAATGCCCAGAGGCAAGCTATATAGAGGCTAAACCGCGCGATCGGATGAACGTGAGGCATATTCAGCAGGGAACGAAAAAACAGGTATTAATTCATACAAAGTATAACATTTATTGCCCTATAAAGTGAGTATTTTCACCAGAACGGCATAAAAAAGTTTAAGCTAGAGCAGGTTTACTGGTGGAAGTAGACCCCCGATCGCCATAATGTGAGGCTGTTGATGAACATTTTGCTGCTCTACCCCAAATTTCCCCAAAGCTTCTGGTCCTTTGAAAAGACCCTGGCGCTGCTCGATCGCAAAGCCATGCTCCCGCCCCTGGGCCTGGCCACCGTCGCCGCCATCCTGCCCCAGGACTGGGAATACAAGCTCGTCGATCGCAATGTCCGCACCGTCACCGAAGCCGAATGGGCCTGGGCGGACATGGTCATCCTATCGGCCATGATCGTCCAAAAAGACGACCTCCTCGACCAAATCCGCGAGGCAAAACGCCGCAACAAGCCCGTCGCCGTCGGTGGTCCCTACCCCACAGCCCTGCCCGATGATGCCGCTGGCGCTGGGGCTGACTTCCTGATCCTCGATGAAGGCGAGATTACGCTACCGTTGTTCGTGGAAGCGATCGCCCAGGGCCAAACCTCCGGCACCTTCCGTTCCAACGGCGAAAAACCCGATGTCAGCACGACGCCCGTGCCTCGGTTTGAACTCCTAGAATTTGATGCCTACGCCGAGATGTCCGTGCAGTTTTCGCGGGGCTGTCCCTTCCAGTGCGAATTCTGCGACATCATCGTACTTTACGGGCGCAAACCCCGCACCAAGACACCCCAGCAGATTATTGCCGAAATCGATCGCCTCTACGAACTCGGCTGGCGACGCAGCATCTTCATGGTGGACGACAACTTCATCGGCAACAAGCGCAATGTGAAACTGTTTCTTAAGGAACTCTTGCCTTGGATGGTCGCCCATGAATATCCCTTTTCCTTTGCCACCGAAGCCTCGGTTGACCTGGCCCAGGACCAAGAACTGATGGACCAGATGGTGGCCTGTAACTTTGGCGCCGTGTTCCTAGGCATCGAAACCCCCGATGAATCGAGTCTCAAGATCACCCAAAAGCATCAGAACACCCGTGATTCTCTCAGTGATGCAGTGCTGGCGATCACTCGGACAGGCCTACGCGTGATGGCTGGATTTATTATTGGGTTTGATGGCGAAGCAAAGGGAGCAGGCGATCGCATCGTCCAGTTCGTGGAAAACACCTCCATTCCGACGGCCTTATTTAGTATGTTGCAGGCCCTGCCCGACACGGCCCTATGGCACCGTTTGATCAAAGAAGATCGGTTGCGCAGTCGATCGGCAAATATCAACCAAACCACCCTGATGAACTTCGTCCCAACGCGGCCCCTAGAGGATATTGCAAGGGAATATGTGGATGCTTTCTGGCGACTGTATGATCCCGAGAAGTTCCTCGATCGCACCTACCGTCACTACCGCCTGCTGGGAGAGGCCACCTATCCGAAGAAAACCCGTACAAAGGAAATTACAGGCGACAGCAAGAAGCTAACCTGGGTGACCCTGCGAGCCTTCTTGGCCATTGCTTGGCGGCAGGGTGTGGTGCGATCGACCCGTTGGAAATTCTGGTGGAACCTGGCGCAAATGCTACGGCACAATCCAGGCGGGGTGAGCAGCTACTTGGCGGTTTGTGCCCAGATTGAGCATTTTCTGGAATATCGCTATATTGTGCGCGATCAGATTGAGGCACAGTTGGCGGTGTTTATGGCTGATGAGGCGGCGTTACAGGCATCGAAGGCTGTGGAGAGAGAGGGGGCGATCGTTTAACCTTGTTATTCCATTCCAGGTTGCTAGCATTGCATTTGTGCACCAGTTGAGTGCACAAATGTAATTTATTAACTTTCTTCACTTCCACTAAACCCAATCCTTGCCTGAGCCTGCTCGATCGCCAACCTTAACTTCGCCTCAATCAAATCCTTCGGCGGCAACTGCAACCAATACTCTGCCACATGAATATTATCCCGCTCCAAATCCATCAATTCCACCAGCTCCGCATCCTTCCCACCACAGAGAATCAGCGCGATCGGCTCTTCCTCCCAGTCTTCCTTCTCATACTTTGACAGCCATTTCAAATATAGCTCTACCTGCCCCTTATGCTCAGGTTCAAACTCACCCAACTTCAACTCAATCAACACCAGCCGACGGAGTTTTCGGTGAAAAAATAGTAGATCAAGGCGATGTGCAACTTTGAAAGTTCCTGCCTTCCCCTAACTCATAAGCCACTTCTAGCGCTGCAAGGGATATGAATCACTCCTTAACCCCTATATTTAGTGATTTGTAATTATCTCAGGAGAAG
>JAAUSA010000218.1 GCA_012031975.1 Alkalinema sp. RU_4_3
CTAACCCCTCAGCAAAACAACCCAAAAACCCAGCCAATAAGCAACTTGGCCAAATTTTCCCCGCGTCTACTTTCTAGCATTCCCTAAATCATATCATTTTCAAAAACAATCCGGATAATCCAACTAATTAACTGTATCCATTAATATACTCACTTAATTTTGTTCCAGTCCACTCAAATTTTCTTTCTTCTCTCTTCTTTCTTCTCCCATTACTGTTCCTTCACAATCCAAACCCAATCACCATGGCTACCATTCTCGTTGTTGATGACACCCTCTCCGCCGTAGAAATTATTTCTAAGACCCTACAAAAAGCAGGCTTCCAGACCATGACGGCCACCAGCAGCGAAGAAGCCCGGACAAAAATTATTCAAAGTCGTCCCGACGCCATTGTCCTCGACATCGTTCTCCCTGGCGAAAGCGGCTTCGAACTCTGCCGCGAACTCAAAGGCAACCCCCTCACCGCCAGCATCCCCATCATCCTCTGCTCCACAAAAAGCGGCGAAATGGATCGCTTCTGGGGCATGAAACAAGGCGCCTCCTCCTACATCACCAAACCCATCATCGCCGAAGACCTCATTCGCACCATGCAGACCCTCGTCGCCTAAATCCCTACCCCTGGCCTTTCACCCTGGTCCACCACCATGACACAAGCCACCGCCACCCACCAGCCCTACCTCAACTTCCAGATTACAGACGACCACCTCGGCATGCTCCCCACCGATCAGCTCGTCGAAGTCATCACGATTCAACCCCAACAGATCATTCCCATCCCTGAAATGCCCCCCAACGTCCTCGGCGTATACAACTGGCGCGGCGAAGTCATCTGGATCATCGACAGTGCCCTAATCGTCGGCCCCACACCGACCAATACCATCAAACACGCCATCCTCATCAGCCACCAAACCCAAGTCATCGGCCTAATCGTCCAGCAGATCAACCAAATGATCTGGTGCGACCCCAACGACATCCAAACACCACCACCCACCACCACAGCCCAGCCCATCAACCACCTCAGCCGTTGGCTCTCCCCCCAGCAGCAACCCATCTACCTCCTCCAGAGCGCCAACCTCCTTCCCCAATAAAACCTCAATCACCCCAGGATTCTGTTCCCATGCTCCCCCTCCTCCAGCGCTTCAAAACCAACGCCCTCAGCCTCCGCCAAAAAACCACCCTAATTGCAATCCTATTAACAACAGTACCAACAATCCTCATCGGCACCACCGCCTACAACGTCGCCAACCGCACCCTAGAAAAAAATATTCAACAGGACCAAGCCCTCGCCTCCCAAGAACTCATCGGCAAACTCAACCAATTCATCTTCGAACGCCACCGCGACATCCAAGTCCTCGCCTCCCTACCCGTAGCCCGCGACACCAAAATCCGTGACAGCTACAGCCCCACCGAAAAACAAAAAATCCTCGACCAATACCGCGAGCAATACGACCTCTACGACAGCATCATGATCGCCGACCTCCAGGGCAACGCCATCGCCCAGACCTCCGGCAAACCCCTAGCAAATATCAGCGATCGCGACTACTTCCAAGCCGCTCTCAAAACCGGCGAACCCGCCGTCGGCGAACCCCGCATCTCCCCCGTCACCGGAGAAGCCAGCCTCTTCTTCGCCGCCCCCATCAAAGACAGCGAAACCGGACGCATCATCGGCGTCATCCGCACCCGTCTGCCCCTGAATTTGGTACTCGACCTCGTCTCCGCCTACAGCGTCAACGGCAAAGACTTCCGCGTCTTCGACCAAAGCAACCGCGTCATCTTCTCCACCACCATGAAGGACTTCGGTCAAACCATCGACCAATTCTACAAAGGTCTACCCCCCAACGATCCCAGCGGTCGCGTCAAAGTCCTCCGCAGCAAAGACGAAACCAACCAAAACCAAAAACTCCTCGGCCTCGCCACCACCGTCAACCTCAACGGCATGCCCAACCTCAACTGGCACGTCGCCTACGGCTACCTAGAAGCCGACGCCTTCCGCTCCCAGAACCAGCTCGCCCTCATCCTCGCCCTCGGCAGCCTGATCGCCGCCGCAACAGGATCCCTCCTCGCCATCTACCTCGTCAACCGCGTCACCAAACCCATCCTCTCCGCCGCCCAAGCCGTCCAAGCCATCGGACACGGCAATCTCCAAACCCGCCTCGAAGTTGAAGGCAGCGACGAACTCTCCGTCCTATCGAGCGACATCAACCGCATGGCCCAAAAACTCGAAGGCTTCGTCAGCCTCCAAAACCGCACCACCGAACTCGCCCAAACCCTCAGCCAAATCGTCACCGACGCCCGCAAATCCCTCAAACGCGACGAAATCATCCAAACCATCGTAAAACAGCTCCGCCCCGCCCTCAAAGCCGATCGCGTCGTCGCCTACTTCTTCGACAAAACCTACAATTGCGGCAAAATCCTCGCCGAATCCCTCGACCCGCAGTACCGCAGCCTGATCGGCTCCGAACTCGAAGACGGCTGCACCGAAGAAATGCTCCAGCGCTACCAGCCCGGTGCCGTACGGGCCATCAACGACATCCTCACCGATCCCCTCAGCGAATGCCATCGCCAAATGCTCAGCACCTGTCAAATCCGTGCCAGCATCGTCGCCCCCCTCTACCAAAACCAAAAACTCATCGGCCTGATCTGCATCCACCAATGCAGCGGCCCCCGCGACTGGACCCCCGAAGAAATCGATCTTGTCAAACAAGTCGGCCTCCAAATGGGCTTCGCCCTCGACCAAGGCTATCTCCTCGCCTACACCGAACAAGCCCGCCGTGAAGCTCGCTTCGAAGCCGATCAGCGCGCCGACCAGCAGCAGCAAGAAAAAGAAACTCTCCAGCGCCGCGCCCTCGAACTCCTCATTGAAGTTGATCCCGTCAGCAAAGGCGACCTCACCGTCCGCGCCACCGTCAGCCCCGACGAAGTCGGCACCATCGCCGACTCCTACAACGCGATCATCAGCGCCCTCCGCGAACTCGTCCTGCAAGTCCAACGAGCCGCCACCACCGTCACCACCACCACCGTCGCCAACGAGAAATCCGTCAATTCCCTCTCCAGCGACGCAAAACGCCAAATGGACACCGTCAAACTGGCCCTTCGCCAGGTCCAAGCCACCATGAAATCCATCCAAGGCGTCGCCCAGCGTGCCGCCGCCGCCGAAGACAGCGTCCAGCATGCCACCCGCACCATTGACGCTGGCGACGCCGCCATGAACCGCACCGTTGAAGGCATCCTCACCATTCGCGAAACCGTCTCCGAAACCGCCAAAAAAGTCAAACGCCTCGGCGAAGCCTCTCAAAAAATTTCCAAAGTCGTCAACCTGATCAGCAGCTTCGCCGCCCAAACCAACATGCTCGCCCTCAACGCCGCCATCGAAGCCGCCCGCGCCGGTGAAGAAGGCCGAGGCTTCGCCGTCGTCGCCGAAGAAGTCCGCTCCCTCGCCCAACAATCCACCAACGCCACCGCCGAAATCGAACAACTCGTCCTCGAAATCCAAACCCAAACCCACGAAGTCGTCTCCGCCATGGAATCCGGCACCGACCAAGTCGTCCTCGGCACCCAGCTCGTCGAAGAAACCCGCGAACGCCTCGGCGCCATCACCCTCGTCAGCAACCAAATCAGTCAGCTCATCAGCGAAATATCCCAAGCCGCAACCCTCCAAACCCAAGCCTACAGCACCGTCAGCCAGACCATGGAACAGGTCGCCACCATCGCCGACGACAGCTCCAAGCAATCCGAAGTCGTCGCCGACTCCTTCGCCGAACTCACCAAAGTCGCCCAAGCTTTGCAAGTCAGCGTTTCCCAATTCAAAGTCACCCACTAAAAAACTCCCTTTCCACCTCCCCCCTGTCCAGATTCCCTCAGGTTCTGTAATATGCTGGCGTTCGACACCGAAATTCGCGATCAAGCCTATCAATTCTTCATCCAAGAAGCGTTAGAGTTCCTCCAAACCCTCGAAACAGGACTGCTCACCCTCCGCCAGGAACGCAGCATCCCGCTGATCCATAACCTCATGCGATCGGCCCACTCCATCAAAGGCGGAGCCGCCAGCGTCGGCCTTTCTACCATCCAACACCTCGCCCACCAACTCGAAAACTGCATCCGCGCCCTCTACGACGACAGCATCCCCATCGACGAACCCCTAGAACAGCTCCTCCTCCTCGCCTACGACTCACTTCAGCGCCCCCTCATGGCGCAAATCGAAACCGGGCACCATGACGAAGAAGCGGCCCTACTCACCATGGAACCAATCTACGCCCAGATCTGCGATCGCCTCGGCGACGCCATGCAAACTGATCAAAGCATCCCCAGCGCCGCCGAACTCGGCATCGACATCGTCCTCGCCATATTCACAGGCGATGTCGCCGCAGCCCTCACCCAACTCGAAACCCTCCTCCAATCCCCCACAGACCAACACCTCACAGAACAACTCCAAGCCCAAGCCAACCTATTTATCAACCTCGGCGAACTCGTCAACCTCCCAGGTTTTGCCGCCATCGGACGCACCATTATCCAAGCGCTCCAAACCAATCCCCACCAAGCCCTCAGCATTGGCCAAGCCGCCCTAGTCAATCTGCAACAAGCACAAACAATTGTGTTAGCAGGCGATCGCGTCCAAGGCGGCAGCCCCAGTGCCGCCCTCACCCAATGGCTTCAGCCCCCCGCCATCCTCGCCGAAGCCCCCCGCATCACCGCCTATCCAGCCTCTGAATCTCAAGACGTTCAGCCCCAAATATTCTTCGGAGAGTTCACAGAAATAGGAGAAGATGAAACCGTAACGGAAATTGAGTGGGCAGATCTTGAAGAGATGGCCGAAAGCATGACAGAAGAAATAGATAATTCATTTATTGATATCAATACAGTAGATTCTCAGAGAACACAAACTAAAACAATTTTTCAGCAAGAAACACACGGTTTAAATGTAAAAACAGAATTACAAACAATATTTAATAAACAACATAATGAAGAACATGAAGTAAAATCAACAGAAAACCGCGAAGAAAAGCATGTAGAAAAACGCGAAGAACAACGCGAAGAAATGGTGCGCGTCAACCTCAAGCGCCTCGATCGCATGAACAACCTCATGGGCGAAATGGTCACCCAAGAGCACCGTAGCCAGATCAACACCCACCAGCTCGACACCCTCATCCAAACCCTCGCCCCCCGATTCACCGCCCTCGAAGCCCTCACCCACCGCCTCGACCTCTGGGGCGATCGCACCCAAATCGCCCAGATTAAAACCCTCATCCCCCAAAGCCATGGCCTCGACGCCCTGCAAATGGATAGCTACGGTGATCTCCACAGCAACCTCCAAGCCCTCATGGAACTCTCCCACCAGATCTCCGAAGGACTGAGAGACATGAGCCTGATCTCCCAACAATTTCGACAAGTCCAACGCGAAAAACAACAAAGCCTCAAACGCGTCCGCGAAGATCTCCTCTGGGCCAGAATGCTCCCCATCGGCGATATACTTCAGCGCTTTCCCCGCATGGTCCGCGACCTCTCCCTCCAATACGGCAAACAAGCCCAACTCAAAATCATCGGCTCCCAAGTCCTCGTCGATAAAGCCGTCCTTCAAAACCTCTACGACCCCCTCGTCCACCTCCTCCGCAACGCCATCGCCCATGGCGTCGAACGCCCCAGCGATCGCACCACCAAAGCCCCCATCGCCACCATCGAAATTCGCGCCTACCATCGCGGCAACCGCACCTTCATCGAAATCAAAGACGACGGACGCGGCATCGACCGCGATCGCATCGCCGCCCGCGCCCGCGATTTGGGCCTGATTCCACCCCACCAGACCCCCACCCAATCACAACTCTACAATTACCTCTTCACCCCCGGCTTTTCAACCCAACAACAAGTCAGCGATCTGGCCGGACGCGGCGTCGGCCTCGACGTAGTCGCCCGCGAACTCGCCCAACTCAAAGGCCAAATCACCCTCCAATCCGAACCCGGCATCGGCACCCAATTCACCCTCAGCCTCCCCCTCACCCTCACCGTCGCCCACCTCCTCGTCTTCCGCCTCAAAAAACGTCAATGGGCCATCGCCCTCGACAGCCTCGACACCGTCATCACCGCCAAACCCACCGACATCACCGAGACATCCGGCCAACTCTACTACCACCAAGACGACAAAACCATCCCCATCAGCCAACGCCTCGGCTCCACCACCATTCCCCCCGAAGGCCTCACCCTCCTCCTCGTTGCCGACAGCACCCTGGCCATCCCCGTCGATCAAGTTCTCCAAGAACAAGAACTCGCCATCAAACCCTTCGGCAACACCCTCATCCCCCCCAGCTACCTCTATGGCTGCACCCTCCTCGGCGACGGCACCCTCGTCCCCGTCATCGATGCCCTCGCCCTCCCCACCACCCTCGACATCAGCCCCATACCCGATCTCCCCGAACCCGAACCCACCACCACCACCCTCATGGTCGTCGATGACTCCATGACCACCCGCCACAGCCTCACCCACAGCCTCAAGCGTGCAGGCTACGAAGTTATCCAAGCTGGCAACGGCCAAGAAGCCCTCGACTGCCTCGCCCAATCCCCCGAAATTCGCATGGTTTTCTGCGACGTCGAAATGCCCATCATGAACGGCTACGAATTCCTCACCCAATGCCGTAAAAAATACGATCGCACCAAGCTCCCCATCGTCATGCTCACCTCCCGAGGCGGCGAAAAACACCGCCAAATCGCCCAACACCTCGGCGCCAATAGCTACCTCACCAAACCCTACCTAGAACCCGAAGTCTTCAGCACCGTCCGATCGCTCATCGAAGACAACTAGGTCGATCCAGCGCCTGAAACAAAATCCGATCGCCCTGTTTCCCCGTAGGACATTTCACAACCTTAATCAGCGTAATACTCGTCGTTTGCAGCTCCCCAGTCCCATCGCGGAATCGAATTGCCCCCGCTGCTCCGTCTGCTGAAAAACTGGGGGAAGCCATCGCTTGACGCAACTGCAAGCGATCACTCGCCTGACCTTTGTCCAATGCCGCGATAATCACCTGGACTGCATTATAAGCCGTATAGGTATGCCACGAGAGCGATCGCTCCGGAGAATCCCCAGAGGATTGCCAAAACTGCTTGAGAACAGATTTCTCATCCTGACTGGGGTCCCAGGCCGACGCAATAATCGTCCGATCGACCACCTGACTATCCAAAAGTTGCATTTCCCCAGCCATCGTATCCCCCGTAATCACCCAGTTCGATCCCGCAGTCTTAGTAATCGCAATCGCATCACTTAAAGCATTAGACTGGCTTTCAGAGCCGTCAGGAATCACCACAAACGCCTCAGCCCCCTGTTGTTTTGCCTTGCGTAGAGCTTGATTCACATCAAACGCCGATCGCGGACAATTCACCCCTGTGCAAGAAAGATAAAATTCTCCCTGGGAATCGCTAACGACTTTACCTTGCAGTGCTTGGAAGGTTTCCTTAAAAGCACCAGACAGGGAGCGACTATAGGATTTATCAGGATTATAAAAAACAGCTACCGTTCTCGCCTGGGTTCGATTCAGTAAAAACGAAGCCATAAACGTCGCCGTAGCCCGATCGCTCGGCACCGTCCGAAAGAAAATATTGTTCTTTTTCAGCGTATAGGTCGCCAGCTCCTCCGAGGTACTCGTCGGCGAAATCAACACCATGCCAGCACCATCATAAATTTCTAACGCAGCCAAAGTCGCATCACTAACATGGTGACCCACCACCGCCACAATCTCCTGTCGCCCCACCAGTTCCCCAGCCAATTGCCGGGCAATCCGGGTATCGTTCTGATCATCCACTAAAATAACCCGTAAGGCCAGCCCCTTCTCGATCGCCTGAGTTTGAGCCTGAGCCACCCCACGAAGAATGTTCAACCCACGGGCCATTGCCGCCCGACTTCCCCCCACTGGGACCACCGCTGCTATAGTCGTTTTCTGACGATAGGCTTGGGGTTCGGTTTGGATTTTGAGGTTATTGAGATAGACGAGAGCCTCTGGATCTTGGGTTTGCTCCCATACAGTTTGTAGTGATTGTCTCGCCTGTTGCCAATGCTGCTCCTTAAAGGATTGAATCCCTTCCCGTCTGGTTTCTGCTGTTTGGACTGCACTATTACCGAGAAAAGTCTCTAGCTCCGACAAATGCATCAGGGACTCCTCTCCACAGCTAATTCGATCGTTCACCTGATGATCGCACACCGCCCTTGGAAATAATCGATCGCGCTCCACATCCCAATTAATCTGCCGCATCAGCGGAATCATCAACAGCCCACCACACAAAGTCCCAGCCCCAAATCCCAAACCAATCTGCTGCCAGCGGCGACGCAAGGTTTCCCGCTCAATCTTTCTGGCTCTACCGGATCTCCCGTGAGAGGCACTAGATATGGGTTTAGCTATATTAGGCCTTGTTCAAAGTTGGCCCAAATCGCTCATAGCCATGAAGGTCAAGGGTTAGGCGCTGAAAAATGTGTT
>JAAUSA010000033.1 GCA_012031975.1 Alkalinema sp. RU_4_3
CTCAGCATGACGATCGAACCCCCTGTAATGCCTATCATTCAGGGATTTAACCGTTTCAACGGGTTTGAGTTGTTAGCCTGGGATTTTAATCCCAGGTGGGCCATGCGATCGTCGAGTAGAACCCAAATTGAGTTCGCCAACAGAATCATGAATTGCGGGCTAGTCGGGCCGTCCCTACAGGACTCTCACTAACCCGTGGGAGACTGAATTTGGAATTGCTGTCGGATGGTTTCACGGTAGGATCAGATCCACCCTTGAAGCCATCCGATCGCCCGTTTTAAATGATTCATCTCTCCGCCCGCGCCGCCGCTGAAATCCATCGCATGCAAAACCAGCGTCGGCAACCCGACAGCTACTTCCGCCTCAACGTGCTCACGGGCGGCTGTCAGGGCCTGCGCTATGACATCCAGCTTGTAGAACAACCGAACCCCGACGAACAAGTCATCCGCCAGCAGGGCGTGGCCATCGCCGTCAGCGATCGCACAATCCTCCAAGTCACCGGACTGCAACTCGACTTCGCCGACGACCTGATGGGCGGGGCCTTCCAATTCCAAAACCCCCAGGCCGTCAAACTCTGCGACTGCGGCAACTCCTTCGCGATCGCTCCACCAACGACCAGGACTGGAACGTCGATTGTGGCCTGTAGGCCCTGACGGGGCCAAAACTTCGATCGCCGTTTATCACCTACTTATGGTATATTCGGTGATCGTTGAAACTTTTGGAACAGCCAGGAAAAAAGGCAAGCATACCAATGCCAACTATCCAGCAACTCATTCGTGATGAGAGAAACCGCGAAAACAAGAAAACCAAGTCGCCTGCTCCATAAAGCTGCCCTCAGCGTCGTGGTGTCTGCACTCGTGTGTATACCACCACGCCGAAGAAGCCGAACTCCGCCCTCCGTAAGGTGGCGCGGGTCCGTCTGACCTCTGGCTTTGAAGTGACGGCCTATATCCCCGGTATTGGCCATAACCTTCAGGAACACTCCGTCGTCATGATCCGTGGGGGTCGTGTTAAGGACCTGCCCGGTGTGCGCTACCACATCATTCGCGGGACCCTAGATACCGCTGGTGTGAAGGATCGCAAACAGGGTCGATCGAAGTACGGTGCTAAGCGTCCGAAACCCGGCGCTCCGGCAGCAACTGGTAAGAAGAAGTAAGAAGTAGGTGGAAAAATCCCAGTTCCTAGAGATGAGTTGCTAGGGTGCTGGATTTTCCATAGGTAGGGCTGGGCCTCTCACGTTCGCCCCGTCACTACCGCTAGGCTAAACCCCGAGCATTGAATTGGTTTCTGGAAAGATCTATGCTGGATTTTGAACCCTTCCTGGCAGCGGTTACCTAGCCCTTCGATAGGTATGAGAAAGTAGGGTTTGCGACGGATGGCTTCAGGGCTATTTGTGCAAGCTTTTTCCCATGGATTTATTGAATGTGTAAGGTCTAGTAAGGAAACCCCATCAAATGTCTCGTCGCACAGAGATCAAAAAGCGTCCCATCCCAGCGGACCCCGTCTATAACTCGCGCCTGGTCACCATGACCGTGCGTCGAATCATGCACAGCGGCAAAAAGTCCACGGCCAATCGCATCATCTACGGAGCCTTTGAGATTATCAAAGAGCGTACGGGTGGCGAACCGATGGAAGTGTTCGAAAAAGCCGTTAAGAATACGACCCACTCGTGGAAGTCAAGGCTCGCCGCGTCGGTGGTGCGACCTACCAGGTGCCCATGGAAGTCAAGGCCGATCGCGGTACTGCCCTGTCCCTGCGCTGGTTGATTCAGTTCTCCCGCGCCCGCGCAGGCAAGTCCATGGCTAGCAAGTTCGCGAACGAGTTGATGGATGCGGCGAATTCCACGGGCGGCGCGATCCGCAAACGGGAAGAAACCCACCGGATGGCTGAAGCCAACAAGGCTTTCGCACACTATCGCTACTAAACGTTTAGAATCGTAACGGTGTGTTTTGCGGGTACCCGCAGGGTGCACCGCAATCATATCGTTCAAAAATAATCGAGGAGGTAACCGTGGCTCGGACCGTTCCGCTCGAAAGAGTACGAAATATCGGAATTGCTGCCCACATTGATGCGGGCAAAACGACTACAACGGAACGGATCCTGTTCTATTCCGGTGTGGTGCACAAAATCGGCGAAGTCCATGACGGCGGTGCTACCACGGACTGGATGGAACAGGAGAAAGAGCGCGGTATTACCATTACGGCGGCTGCCATCAGTACCCAATGGACCCGACGGGATCCTGAGTCCCCTACCAAGGTCCAGGAAGGCGCCCTGGAGCATAAGATCAACATCATTGACACCCCCGGTCACGTGGACTTCACCATTGAAGTCGAACGTTCCATGCGGGTACTTGATGGCGTGATCGCTGTGTTCTGTTCCGTGGGGGGCGTACAACCCCAGTCGGAAACGGTGTGGCGTCAGGCCGATCGCTACGCCGTTCCCCGCGTCATCTTCGTCAACAAGATGGATCGCACGGGTGCCAACTTCTACAACGTCTACGCCCAGGTCAAAGATCGCTTGAAAACTCCGGCTGTGCCTTTGCAGTTGCCGATCGGCGCAGAGGACAATTTCCAGGGGATCGTGGACTTGGTACGGATGAAGGCCTATGTCCATAAGGATGACTTGGGTAAGGAAATCGAAGTGGTGGATATCCCCGCTGATCTCCAGGACCGGGCCGATGAATTTCGGGCCAAGCTACTTGATGCCGTAGCGGAAACCGATGATGTCCTGATGGAGAAATACTTCGCAGGCGAATCCTTCACCGTGGAAGAAATCCAGAAGGCCGTCCGTAAGGGCGTGTTGGAAGGCACCATGGTACCAATGTTCTGCGGTTCTGCCTTTAAGAACAAAGGCGTCCAGCAGCTCCTCGATGCGGTCGTGGACTATATGCCCGCACCGATCGACGTTAAGGCCATTGTCGGCACCATGCCCGACGGCAGCCAGCAGGAGCGTCCCGCCAGCGACGACGAGAAGTTATCGGCCCTAGCCTTTAAGGTGATGACCGATAAGTTCGTGGGTCGCTTGACCTTCGTCCGAGTCTACTCCGGCGTCCTGAGTAAGGGCACCTATATCTACAATTCCACCAAGGACAAGAAGGAGCGCGTGTCGCGCCTGATCGTCATGAAGGCGGATGAGCGGATCGATGTAGACGAGCTGCGGGCGGGGGATCTGGGCGCGATTCCCGGTCTGTCCGACACCCTGACGGGGGATACCCTGGTCAAGGAAGGCGACGGGATTATTCTGGAATCGCTGTTTATTCCAGAGCCGGTGATTTCGGTCGCCGTCGAACCCAAAACCAAGAGCGACATGGAAAAACTTTCCAAGGCGCTCAAGGCTCTCTCCGAGGAAGATCCCACCTTCCGCGTTAGCATCGATGCTGAAACCAATCAAACCGTGATCGCCGGGATGGGTGAACTTCACCTGGAAATCCTGGTCGATCGGATGATGCGGGAATTCAAGGTCGAAGCCAACGTGGGCGCTCCCCAGGTGGCCTACCGCGAAACGATTCGCAAGCAGGTCAAATCCGAAGGGAAGTTCGTCCGTCAGTCGGGGGGTAAGGGTCAGTATGGTCACGTCGTGATCACGCTGGAGCCGGGGGAACCGGGCTGCGGCTTCGAGTTTGTCTCGAAGGTTGTGGGCGGTACGGTGCCGAAGGAATACGTCGGACCTGCGGAAGCGGGGATGAAAGAAGCTTGCGAATCCGGTGTGATTGCGGGTTATCCTTTGATTGACGTAAAGGCAACGCTGATCGATGGTTCTTACCACGATGTTGACTCGAACGAGATGGCCTTTAAGATTGCCGGATCGATGGCACTTAAGGAGGCTGTCCTCAAAGCTTCTCCGGTATTGCTCGAACCTGTGATGAAAGTCGAGGTCGAGGCACCGGAAGATTATCTTGGTCCGGTCATGGGGAACTTGATTTCCCGCCGGGGTCAAATCGAATCCCAAGGCGTTGAGCGTGGGATCGCCAAGGTGGTCACTAAAGTACCGTTGGCTGAGATGTTTGGTTATGCAACCGACATCCGGTCTATGACCCAGGGTCGGGGTACTTTCACGATGGAATTTGCAAACTATGAGGAAGTGCCTCGGAACGTTGCAGAAGCCATCATCGCGAAAAACAAAGGGAACGCTTAGATTTACAGAGGAACAATTCAATGGCACGCGCTAAGTTTGAAAGAACCAAACCCCACGTCAACATCGGCACGATCGGTCACGTTGACCATGGTAAAACCACGCTGACGGCAGCAATTACCTCGACGCTGGCTGCCCTGGGTCAGGCCGCAGCAAAGGGTTACGCGGATATCGACGCAGCTCCTGAGGAAAAGGCGCGCGGTATTACGATTAACACCGCCCACGTGGAGTACGAGACCGAGACTCGCCACTACGCCCATGTGGACTGCCCCGGTCACGCGGATTATGTGAAAACATGATTACGGGTGCGGCTCAAATGGACGGTGGGATCCTGGTGTGCTCCGCCGCCGATGGTCCTATGCCCCAGACCCGTGAGCACATTCTGCTGGCCCGTCAGGTGGGTGTGCCCAGCCTGGTGGTCTTCTTGAACAAGAAGGACTTGGTGGATGACGATGAACTGTTGGAATTGGTGGAAATGGAAGTGCGCGAGTTGCTGAGCAGCTACGACTTCCCCGGTGACGACACCCCAATTACCTGCGGTTCCGCGACCAAGGCCTTGGAAGTGATGCAGGCTAACCCCAAGACCCAGAAGGGTGACAATGAGTGGGTGGATGCAATTCACCAGCTGATGGAATCTGTGGATGCTTACATCCCCACGCCTGAGCGGGAAGTGGACAAACCCTTCTTGATGGCTGTGGAAGATGTGTTCTCGATTACGGGTCGTGGTACGGTTGCCACGGGTCGTATTGAGCGTGGTCAGATCAAAATCCAGGAAGAAGTGGAAGTTGTGGGTCTGCGCGACACCCGCAAGACCACGGTGACCGGGATCGAGATGTTCCGTAAGCAGTTGGAATCCGGCCAGGCTGGGGACAACGCAGGTTTGTTGCTGCGTGGTATCCAGAAGGAAGATATCGAGCGCGGTATGGTCTTGGCCAAAACTGGTTCGATTAAGCCCCACACCAAGTTTGAGTCTGAGGTTTACATCCTGAAGAAGGAAGAGGGTGGCCGTCACACGCCGTTCTTCTCCGGCTACCGTCCTCAGTTCTACGTCCGTACGACTGACGTGACCGGGACGATCAGCGACTTCACCAGCAGCGAAGGCGAGAAGTCCGAAATGGTTATGCCTGGTGACAACATCAAGATGACCGTTGAGCTGATCTGCCCCGTGGCAATTGAGCAAGGGATGCGTTTTGCGATCCGTGAGGGTGGCCGCACCGTGGGTTCTGGCATTGTGGCTAAGATCCTCGCGTAAGTTCCTCTGAAAGGGCGGCGTTTCGAGTTTGAAACGCCGCCCTTTCATCCCTAACCCGCGTTTGCATTGAAGTTTAGTGAAGTTTAGAACTGAAGTTTTGACCTTCTAAGCCTCAATACCAGTGCGTGATACAATCTAGAACCTTGACAATATAGGCACCATTGCAATGGCTACTGTTCAGCAGCAGAAAATTCGGATTCGTTTGAAGGCTTTTGATCGTCGTCTTTTGGACACTTCCTGCGAGAAGATTGTCGAAACGGCAAATCGTACGGATGCGATCGCGATCGGCCCTATTCCCTTGCCCACTCGCCGCCGCATCTATTGCGTGTTGCGTTCTCCCCACGTGGACAAGGATTCCCGCGAGCATTTTGAAACGCGTACTCACCGTCGGATTATCGACATTCGCCAGCCTTCGTCGAAGACGATCGATGCGCTGATGAAGTTGGATTTGCCTGCTGGTGTGGATATTGAAGTGAAGCTGTAAGCGCTTTATTCGATTGGTTTAGTTGAGGGCAGGTTTTGGCGATGGCTGAAACCTGCCCTTTATTGCAGCTTGGAGGTGGTGGCGGGGCGATCGGGAGGAGGCCCCCGAGCCCCCAAGTTTGGGGGGACCGAGCCGTAGATTTAAGGCTAACTGCTATGTTTAGATGAGAGCACTCTTCGCGACTAGCCAATAAATATGCCGCCGCCAGAAGTTCAAGACCTGCTTCAGACGAACCGATTCCTACGACTAATTTACTTGGTCGGTAACATCGGTTCGTTCTTTAGTTTGATAATTACGATCGTTTTTCCCCTGCCGCTATTTGTCTACAGCGTGAAGAACCACTTACCTTGGCAGTGAGCATTATTACTTGGCTTATTGTCGATCGTCATTGGGTATGGCACGATGCGCGGTTTTGGCAGACTTCAGGGGTGGGCACTTAATCGCTGCAAACTGTTAAAACAGCGTTAGCTAGGGTGACCAGCGATCGAGCCCTAACAAGATATCGATCGAAACCACCAAGTCAGAGAATGCGAGGGGACTAATGATACCCGTTGTATAGGTTTGTTTTGACTGGTACTCACCGTCGAGCGGATCGCGAAAGACAACCAATCGCCTCGCTGGTAGGTTCACCACCCAATATTCCTGGATTCCCGCCGCCGCATAGACTTTATCTTTGATTTCTACGTCTTTCTTGAGACTGGTGTTAGACAGCTCGATCAACCAGAAAATATCCTCAGGATAAGGATGATGCGCTTCGTAGCCCCACACCTGAAAGGTCACGATCGCTAGGTCTGGCTCTGGCTCAGAAGCACTCTCTGGTAGGGTAATGGGCTTACTGTCGCGGAGGAGGGCTCGATTGCCTAGGAGATGTCGCAAATAAGTCCCAATTCCATCGCCTCGACCTGCATGGACTTCTCCTTCTGAGGGCATCGTTACCAACTCTCCGTTCAATAGTTCAATATGCTGGCCTTCAAATACCCCTGCATTCACCGCTTGGTGATACTGATCTATGGTCCATCGATAAGCCGCAACCGTCATGACGCCCACCTTTTTCAAGACTGTTTCTATAGTAGCAAACCCACTTTTACCCAGCCAAATTCCCAGAAAAGGCAACTCCAGAGATCAAATCGCTAGGCCGATCGGCTACATTAAGTAAAGATTTACAGCGCTTTTGTAGGAACATTGCCATGCCTTTCTCTTCCACCATGGCGGTACGGGAACTGCCGCTCTTCCCACTGCCGGGCCTGGTGCTCTTCCCCAATCGCCCCCTCCCCCTCCATATCTTCGAACACCGCTATCGCATCATGATGAACACCATTCTCGAAGGCGATCGCCGCTTCGGGGTGCTGATGTGGGACGAAGCTGCGGGGAAACCTTCGTCGGTGGGCTGCTGCGCGGAAATTATTCAGTTCCAACGACAGCCAGACGATCGGATCAATATCCTCACCCTCGGACAGCAGCGCTTCCGCGTCCTGGAGTACACCCGCGAAAATCCCTATCGGGTCGGCCTGGTGGAATGGATTGATGATGATGCCACGAACAAAGATCTGCGGCCCCTAGCGCGGGAGGTCTCGACGCTACTGGATGATGTGGTGAGGCTGTCGTCTAAGCTGTCGGACCAGCCGATCGAGATTCCCGATGATATTCCTGATCTGCCCATGGAGCTGTCCTACTGGATCGCTAGCAATCTCTATGGGGTGCCCGAGGAACAGCAGGCACTGCTGGAGATGCAGGATACCTATGCGCGGCTCGAACGGGAGTCGGAGATTTTGTCCTCGACCCGGAATCACTTGGCGGCAAGGACCGTGCTCAAGGATACCCTGGGCAATGTGGGGGGGTTGGACGATTAGGTGCGGCCTGTGATGTCCACAAGGTCATAGCTGCCGAAGATCTTCAGGGTTTCGGCCTGGGCGGCCAAATCCTGGAGGGCGGCTTGGGTTAGGGTGGCGCGGGCATCAGCTTCCATGTCGATGAAGAATAGGTATTCGCCCATCGATCGCTTGGTGGGCCGTGATTCAATTCGGCTCAGGTTGATGTTCCGTTTGGCGCAGATTTGCAGAGCTTGGACCAAACCACCGGGACAGTTGGCCGGAAGGGTGAAGGCGAGGGAGGTGTAGGCTCCACCGGGGGCACTTTCGCGGCTCAAAAGGATAAAACGGGTGCAGTTGTCGGGGTGATCGTTGATCGCCTGGGCAAGAATCGGCGTTTGGGATAACTCCGCCGCGCGTTCTGAGGAGATGGTGGCGCAGGTTGGGTCAGATAAATATTTGAGGCCCTCGGAGGTGGAATTGGTGGGGATGATTTCGGCCTGGGGGAGGTTTTGGGTTAGCCATTGGAGGCATTGGGAGAGGGCCTGGGGGTGGGAGTAGACGCGCTGTACGCGATCGATCGCCCCCGCCCGACTCAGAAAAGCATGACGAATTGGCATCAAGAGAGCACCATGGATCTGGAGTTGGTTCATCTGCCAGAGGCTGTCGAGGGTCATGGTGACGCCGCCTTCGACGGAATTTTCGATGGGGACGATCGCCAAGGGAACCTCACCGTTGGCGACGGCTTGGATGGTCAGGGGGATGCTGGGGTAGGGTTGGAGCTGGTAGTCCTGGTGGGTGGTGTGGGACAGGTGGTGGCTATAGTGGAGGGCGGCGGCTTCGGCATAGGTGCCAGCGGGGCCGAGGTGAGCTATGGTGATTGTCATGGTTGGCGTAGAAAGTTCGGTCAAACGGTGGACAAAACTTGGGGGAAAGCGTCGTTTTATAATAGTAGGGACTTTTGCGTTTCCGTGGAGCTACGGTTCTCGGCGTAAAATGTAGGCAAGCCAGGTTTGGGAATTCGCTATGGATGCTCGTTTTAGCGCAAATCAATCGGTGGAAATTGCGGTGCCGGATCTGGCTAGGCCGATCGCGGAATATTTGCGGCAGGGCGATCGGATTGTGGCGGCCTTGGTGGGCAATGGCGAGATGGCGGTGGTGGGTTCTGATGTCTACCAGTTGAAGCTGAGGCCGATCGGGCTGTTGTCTTTGTCTTTGCAGCCGATCGTCAATGTGCGGGTTTGGACGACCGATGATGATGTGTTGCATGTGCGATCGGTGGATTACCAGATTTTGGGGCTGGAGGCCTTTGGGAATCCGAGGTTTGAGTTGAGGCTGGAGGGGGAGCTGTATCCAAGGGTGGTACGGCAGGAGACAAGGTTGCAGGGGCAGGTGGATCTGGTGGTGGCGGTGGATGTGCCGAAGCCGCTGTCTTTGACGCCTCGGGGGATGATTGAGCGGGCGGGGAATGCGGTGATGGCGGGGGTGTTGGGGACGATGAAGCAGCAGCTTTTGAAGAATTTGGTGGCGGATTATCAGGGGTGGGTGCGTCAGGGGAGGACAGTTTTGTCGTAGGTCACTGGATTTGGGTTCATCATGCAACCTCTATAATAGGTACAGAGCCCGTCATCGCCAGAGGCCCATGTCCAAGACCCATATTCTCGACCCGAAGAAGAGCTATACATTTAGCAAGTATGCCGAGATGCCGTTTGCGACGGAGGATATTTTGGCGGAGTTTGGGGTGGGGTTTAGGAGTTTGGCGTTGCAGTTGCCTTCGCATGCACCGATTTCGTCGATCGCGCTGAAGGCTGAACTGGAGGAGAATATGGCGCTGGTGGACCCTACGTCGGAGATTGCTCGGCGGGAGTCGATGATTTTTCCTGTGCTGAAGACGGTTTGTAAGTTTTCTCAGACGCAGTTCAAGATTGAGTATCCTGTGCGGGTGAGCAATTGGCTGCGCGGGAGTTTTGACTATTTTTTGCCGTTTGCGAAGAATTTGGTGGTGATCGAGGCGAAGAATGCTGATATTGCGCGGGGTTTTACGCAACTGGCGGTGGAGCTGATTGCGCTGGACCAGTGGACGGAGTCGGATACGGCGATCTTCTATGGCTGTGTCACGACGGGTGATACTTGGAAGTTTGGGACATTTGATCGGGTCGATCGCATCATCCACAAAGACATCAATAGCTATTTGGTGCCGGGGGATATCGATCGAGTGCTGTCAATCCTGCTAGGCATCGGGGCGGAACCTTGAGGGGCGATCGCTAATCCACGATTGGATGCCGCGAGAATCCTACATACTTTCCCAGACAGTTGGTTAGTTTTGCCGATCGATCGCCTCCCTCACAGGTGCATAGCTCCGCCGATGCCAGGATGTGACGCCGTATTGGGTGAGTCCTTCTAGATGTTTTTTTGTCCCATAGCCTGCGTTTTTTTCCCAGCCGTAGCCGGGATAGCGCACCGCTAGCTTTTGCATCAGCCGATCGCGCCGCACCTTAGCCACAATAGAAGCACAGGCGATCGCATACGAAACCGCATCACCCTTGACGATCGTTGTGTAGGGCGGACGGATCGGCCCGCCCGGTTTGATCGCCCGACCGTCGATCAGGGCGTGATCGTAGGGTTCGACGCGGGCGAGGGCACGGGACATGGCCAGGTGGGAAGCCTGAAGGACATTGATGCGATCGATCTCCTCCACGCTAGCCATCCCGATACCGATCGCCAAAGCCTGGTTTTGAATCAGTTCAAACAGCTTAGTGCGCTGACTTAAGGAGAGAGTCTTTGAGTCGCGGACCTTGGGGATTAGGGGCAGTCGATCGGCACCACAACCGCCGCAGAGACGATCGGACCCGCCAGACAGCCCAACCCCACTTCATCCACACCCGCAACAAGAAGAGCGCCAGCCTGCCACAGCTCACGCTCTTCATCCAAAGTCGGTAGACTCACCGCCATTCCTAGCCCGCAGCGGAGGAACGCCGACGCCGACGGCGGACAACGCCTTCAGCACTATCCTCCTCGTTGCTGTCCACTAGGACAGGAATCGGATCGGGGCTGGACTGCAAAATCTCAGGCAGAGGCTCCGTCACGGCGGGCATGATGCTGGACTTGCGGCGCAGCAGGGGCTTGGTCGAAACGGGCTCCGTGGTCGGAGGGGCCACATAGGAGGCAGGCAGGTAGGGCGCAGGCACATAGGGTGCGACTTCCGGCTCCTCCGGCTCCTCATACTCCAGATCCAATTCCGGCTGCTCCACCACCGCCGCCGCCGATGCCCCCGCTGCATGGGCCGCCATGGCCTCCAGGAACATCGCTGGGGGCTCCTCGCCCGGTAGGGTCACGGCGATCATCGTGTTCCTTGGGTTCTTCACCTGCTGATCCGACATCCACAGGGGCGAAACACCCATCCAGGCAAAGACTTCCTGCTCCTGCTCGCTCATCTCCACATGGACCACTTCGGGGGGCTCGATCGGGCCGCGATCGCGACGACCCCGACCCCGACTGCGATCCTCTCGCTCAGCACGGGGCGGTGGTCCGGCCTGCTCTTCACCGGGTTCGTCGGCATACCCGTCCGACGCAACGGTGACGGCGGGCAGAATTCGGCTGCTGGGTAAGGCCCGCTCCGGACGACCCCGGTTGTCACGGGATTCACGGGGCTCGCGGGGATTCGCGGGGCTCACGCGGTTCGCGGGTTTCACGGGATTCGCGGGGCTCACGGGAGGGCCGACCGCTGCCGCGATCCTCCTCTTCCCAAGGCGTCGTAGTCCGGGCTGTCGGGAAAGCCAGCTCACCCCGACGACGGCGACCGCCCCGGCCGCGACGGCCATTGCGTTCCTGGTAGCTGGGGTGGTGGTTGAGATCGAGGTCGTTGCCTTCGCCGCCTTCTTCGTATTCTTCATTGAGGGCCACGGGCTCAAAGGTTTCCCGGCGGGGTTCCGCCGATCGGCGATATTCCCGGTGCTCATGGGGAGAATGGATATGCTGGCCGGGCTGCTCGCCGGGCAGGTTGACCACCTGACCGAGGCCGCCGCAGGTGGCACAGGGCTGGCCAAACAGTTCGTAGATGTTCTTGCCCTGGCGTTTGCGGGTCAATTCTACCAGGCCGAGTTCGGTCAACTGGGCGATCTGGGGTTTTGCCTTGTCCGATCGCATGGCTTTATTGAAGTGCTCCAGGACCTGCAACTGGTCCCGGCGCGATTCCATGTCGATGAAGTCTACGACGATCACCCCGGCAATGTTGCGCAACCGGAGCTGGCGGGCGATTTCCGTGGCGGCTTCGCAGTTGGTCCAAAGGACCGTCTCACGGGCGGTGGCCGATCGCGTGAAGGACCCCGAATTGACGTCGATCACCGTCAGAGCTTCGGTCTTCTCGATGATGATGTAGCCGCCGCTGGGCAGATCGACGCGAGGCTTCATGGCTTCGCGAATTGCCGCGTTGACCCGGAAGTACTCCAGCATCGGGCTGCGTTCCTTGTGGTGGTCCACCAGGATATTTTGGGGGAGCTTGCCGCCGCCCCAGCTCGTCAGGTGACGCTTGACGCGGGTCAGGCCGGGGGCCGAATCCACCACGATCCGGTTGACATCGGCGCTGTAGACGTCCCGCAGCACGCGCTGAATGAAGTCGTCGTCCCGATTGAGTAGGCTGGGACGGGTGGTGGAGCTGACCTCCTGAATCACCGATTCCCACTGCTTTTGCAGGAGTTCTAGATCTTCGAGGATGGCTTCCTCGGGCATGTCCTCAGCTTCGGTGCGCACCAAGATGCCCATGCCAGCGGGTTTGGTCAGGATGGCGAGGGCGCGGAGGCGGTTGCGCTCGTTCTCGCTGCGGATGCGTCTGGAGAGATTGACGCCGCGACCGTAGGGCATCAGGACGAGATATCGACCGGGCAGAGAAATATTCCCGGTCAACCGGGGACCCTTGGTACCCGTCGGCTCCTTCATCACCTGGACCAGCACCTTTTGCTGGGGGGCGAGGAGCTCGGTGATCGACCCCATGGTCTTGCGCAATTTCAGGGGGCCAAGGTCAGAGACATGGATAAAACCGTTGCGATCGGAGTCCCCAATGTTGACAAAGGCGGCATCGATACCAGGGAGAACATTCTCCACGACACCCATATAGATGTCGCTAACCTGGTGGGTGCCCGTGGCAACAATCAGCTCTTGGATTTGATCTTCGGAAAAAACGGCAGCAATGCGATGCTGCTCGGCAATAACGATCTGTTTAGACATTAATGGGAGTTCCTTGAACGGGGAACGCGCGTATGCTGGACCGTCGCGGTTACGTTCTGGCAACCAGGGCGCGCTATGGGTTCTGGTAGAAAAAGCTAAGCGGTCGTCCGTCGCGTGCGGGAGCAAATCCAGAGGCCCTATACCCGGCCAACAAAGGCAAACGGATGGAAACTCAAGGGTTCAAACCTACCGAGCGTCAAACTGAATCGATCGCTTGGATTGCGGTGATTGACAGTGGGCATATTAGCTCCCAAAGGTGCAAGGCGGCTCACCTTAAGCAGCCCGAAACCCCTAGAGGAGCGATAGACATTAATCAAAAACCTCGTGAATAGCACTGCCGCCGACCTGGAGCAATTTAACCTTCTGGTATTTCGTTCTTACGAGAAGTGCTCGCTTGTAGGCAGTTGCTATTTGATGACTCATTATAGCCAATTGTGCTCCGATTGTAGCGAGTTTATTCTGACGGCTCCGTAGAAGCTTCCTTACCCGGCGGCAGAGGCGCGAGGAATAGGGCGACGCGATGGACCTGGCCCAGTTCTATTTCCGCCCCGCTGACACAGGCCACCATCTTGACGAGGTCCTGGGGCCGCAGCATCGTGCCGTCGTTGCGGCAGCTGCCCAGGTAGCGCAGTTTGGCTTCGCCTTCGCCGTGGCTTGTGAGGTCGAGTTCGAAGAGGCGATCGCGCAGGTTGACCGGGTAGGTCTTGCCGGATTTGGTGGTGTGTTCGACGGAGATGTCGGTGCGGTGGAGAATTTCGGCGATCGTCCCCGGCCAGTCGATGGCGCCCGCGAGCTGGACTTCGTAGGCGGCGCGATCGAGGCGGGTGGTGGCCGCAGGTTCGCTCGGGCTGACGCTTTCCACACTATAGATAGGCATGTCGGCGGGGAGTTGCGCCGCAAGGGCTGCTCGGAAGGCTTCGGCCTCCATCGGCACCGTCAGCTCAAAGTCCATCAGTTCGCCGCTGCTGGTGTGGCCCAGGGACAGAGCATTGGCCGGGACAATCCGGGGGTTGGGGTGGAAGCCGCCCGTGAAGGAGATGGGAATGGCGGCGCGGCGGACGGCGCGATCGAACAGTCGCAGAACATCCAGGTGACTGACCAGGGCCATGGACCCCTGTTTGCCGTAGCAGAGGCGCAGGCGGGCCTGGCGATCGGTATTGGGCTTGAAATGGCCGACAAACTCCGGAATCGGCAGGGGCGGCACCACAATGTTATGGCCGAAGTCCGGACTACAAACCCCGCAGTGGGAACAGCCCTCGAAGGAGCAGTCCGGCACCACCGCCGCCGCCAGGGCCTTTTTCAGGTCGTCATGGAGCCACTGCTTGTCTATTCCTGTATCCATATGGTCCCAGGGCAGGGGTTTGGCCACATCAGCAGTCGATAGCCGCCGATTTCCTCGTCGATGGCAAACAGGTTCCATTCGCCGGATTCCACCTGGCGGTACTTCCAGTTGAGGCCCGCTTCGTCGATCGCCTGGGTCCAGGCACCATAGGCTTTTTCCGTGCTCTCCCACCAGGCATCCATCCCGGCGCCCAGTTCCCAGGCCCGTTTGATCACGGGGGCGAGGCGGCGATCGCCCCGGCCCACGAAGTCCTCCATGGCGGAGATCCGGTAGTCGGTGAAGTTGGCCTTGACGCCCCGCAGATCGCGGAAGGCCTGCCAGAGGAGATCTTTCTTGCGGACGAATTCCGACGCAGAGACGGAATGCCACTGGAAGGGGGTGTGGGGTTTTGGGGTGAAGTTGGAGATGGTGACGGTGAAGTTGAGGCGCTTGCGGCCCTTGGCGAAGCATTGTTCGCGGAGCCAGGAGAGGGTTTCGACGATGCCCATTACGTCGGCGTCGGTTTCGCCGGGCAGGCCAATCATGAAGTAGAGCTTCACCTTGTCCCAGCCCTGTTCCCAGGCGGTTTTGACGCCCCGCAGGAGTTCTTCGTTGGTCAAACCCTTGTTGATAATGTCCCGCAGGCGCTGGGTGCCCGCCTCCGGGGCGAAGGTGAGGCTCATCTGCCGGGTGCCACCGAGGATGTTGGCGATGTTTTCGTCGAAGCGATCGACCCGTTGACTGGGCAGAGAAAGGGAGATGTTTTCGTTTTGCAGGCGATTCTTAATCTCCAAACCCACGGCAGGTAGCGCTAAGTAGTCAGAACAGGACAGGGACAGGAGCGAAAACTCGTTGTAGCCCGTGGCTCGGATACCCTTTTCGATCGCACTAATCACCTGCTCCGGCTCCACATCTCGGGCCGGACGGGTCAACATGCCGGGTTGGCAAAAACGGCAGCCGCGCGTGCAGCCCCGGCGGATTTCCACGGTGAGGCGATCGTGGACAGTTTCGACGTAGGGGACAAGGCCGATCGAGTAGTGGGGCATCGGGTCGGCGACGCGGCGGAGGATCCGAGGTGGCACCTCAGGGCGGATCGGGTGCACTTCACCAAACTCCCCCATGGCGTAGAACATCGGCACGTAGACGCCGGGAATCTGGGCCAGATCGAGCAGGGTTTCCTCCCGCGATAGGCCCGACAGCTTGGCCTCTTCCAGGATCAGCCCAATCTCCGGCAGCAGCTCTTCCCCGTCCCCAAGGGCGATGAAGTCGAAGAAGTCTGCGAAGGGCTCAGGATTGGACGTTGCGGTTTGGCCCCCGGCGAAGATCAGCGGCCAGTTGCCAGTCTGGCGTTCCTGTGACGTAAGGGGAATGCTTGCCAGGGTAAGCATTTCGAGGATGTTGGTGGCGCCCAGCTCGTAGCTGAGACTGAAGCCGAGGATGTCGAATTCTGTGAGCGATCGCTTTGACTCCACCGCGAACAAAGGCGTCTGGGTACTGCGCAGCTTTTCGCTCAGGTCGGCGGCGGGTAGATAGGCGCGATCGCACAACTGGCGGGGCTGGGCGTTGAGAATGCTGTAGAGAATGATGTGGCCCAGGTTGGAGGAGCCGACTTCATAGATTTCGGGGTAGGTGAGGGACCAGCGCACCACGGCGCTCTCCCAGGGCTTATGGACCGCACCCAGCTCGTTGCCCAGGTAGCGGGCGGGCCGGAGGATCTCTGGGGTGATGAGGTCCTGGGGCCGAGAGCCCGTTTGCTCTTGGCCCGTTTGCTCTTGGATGGTTGTGATCACGGGATTCTGCCCTCTACCAAGAAATTGCGCTTTCCCAGTATAGGGTCAAGGTCCCAGATACAGCACAGGCCCCGCCAACATCTTGGCAGGGCCTGGAAAGAAAGCTGTGGGATAGGTCCCTAGACCACTTCAAAAGCCACGGGGCTAGGAAGAATTTCGAAGACGCGATCGAGCTGGGTCAGTTCCAACATGATCCGCGCCGAAGCGGGTACGGAGCAGAGGCTGAAGCGCTTATCAAGGCGCTGGGCCAGAGTCAGAGCCGAAACGAGGGCCATCAACCCGGCACTGTCAAAGGATTCAACCTGACTCATGTCCACGAGGACTGCCGTTGCATCGGAATTGACCATATTGGTCAACTGCTGCTGGAATTCTGGGGCACTGGCTGCATTCACATGGCCCTGGGCACGGAACATAGCACCTTGGGCGCGGGTAAGCAGGCTCTGCATAATCAACCTCAACAAAAACGATTTAGACAACGGCTTGAACACTTATGCAATGAAGATAACTGCTTACTTAGGAAGCGCGCCATCTATTGGAGGGGGGATTTTCCGAATCTTTATCTAGGGGGGAGAATTGTTTTATTTTGGCCAAGATGGCCTGTCTATCGGGTATCAAGGCATACCGTTTACAGAGTTTCATGGAGAATTGACAAATTCCCTCTCCCCAGAGATAGATATTTCTCCCCAAAGATACTGGCTTAAAGACGTATTACTCAAGGGGGAATCACTCCTCCTCTGAGAATCTGCGGTCTGGCCGGGTCCGCAATTGTACGCCTATGTTAAGCAATATTGAGCGAAATGTGATGAAAATCACTATTTTCCCTGCATCCCGTCACATCCCGAGTTATTTAATTCATAGAAGATACGTCCTTAATACCCCTGTTTTGCGAGGTCCCGCCATGAATAACATTGGAATTATTCGCCGACTGGTTGAACAAGCACTCTATTTGAAGCAGCTCACACCGATGATCGAAGATGCGATCAATTCTGAGCTGACCCGCCTGGGCCATATCTCCTCCGTTGACTATGAGGCCCTAGAACTGCTGATGGAAGAGATGGACGCGGGCCGCGTTGCCTTGGTTCCTAGCTGCTAGTGGTCTAACCACAGGGGCGGTAAACTGTCTAAGAACCCACTGACCTGCAGCGTCAAGGACAAGTTTATGGCCAGAATCAACGACAACTACCTCAAACTCAAAGCGGGCTACCTCTTTCCCGAAATAGCCCGCCGAGTCAATGCCTTTGCCGAACAAAACCCAGGTGCACCGATCATCCGTCTGGGCATTGGCGATGTGACCGAACCTTTGCCCCAAGCCTGCCGTGATGCCATGGTTAAGGCCGTCGGAGACATGGGCGATCGCGCCGCCTTCAAGGGCTATGGCCCCGAACAGGGCTACCTGTGGCTCAGGGAGGCCATTGCCAAGCAGGACTTCCAAGCGCGGGGCTGCGAGATTGACGCCTCGGAAATCTTCATCTCCGATGGCTCTAAGTGCGACTGCGGCAACATCCTCGACATCTTTGGCCATGATAATGCGATCGCCGTGACGGATCCGGTCTACCCCGTCTATGTCGATACCAATGTGATGGCAGGCAACACGGGCGATATCAATGACAGGGCGAGTATGGCGGCCTGGTCTACCTGCCGATCACCGCAGACAACAGCTTCACAGCCGTTATCCCCACCACCAAGGTTGACCTAATCTATCTCTGCTTCCCCAACAACCCCACGGGGGCCGTGGCCACGCGTGAGCACCTAGAGAAGTGGGTGGCCTACGCCAAGCAGCATGGCTCGATCATCTTCTTCGATGCGGCCTACGAAGCCTTCATCACGGATCCGGCGATTCCTCACTCGATCTATGAGATTCCGGGGGCGAGGGACTGTGCGATCGAATTCCGGTCTTTTTCCAAGAACGCCGGGTTCACTGGCACCCGCTGCGCCCTGACGGTGGTGCCCAAGGGCCTCAAGGGTAAAGCCGCCGACGGCAGCGAGGTTGAGATCTGGCCCCTTTGGAACCGTCGCCAGTCCACCAAGTTCAATGGGGTGTCCTACATTGTCCAGCGCGGGGCAGAGGCCGTTTACTCCGCTGAGGGTCAGGCCCAGACCAAGGCGCTGATTAGCTTCTATATGGAGAACGCCAAGATCATTCGGGAGCAGTTGACCTCCGTGGGCCTAGAGGTCCATGGCGGCATCAATGCGCCCTACGTTTGGTTGAAGACGCCGGATAACCTATCGAGCTGGGACTTCTTCGACAAGCTGTTGGTCAACTGCAACGTCGTCGGCACCCCTGGCTCGGGGTTTGGGGCCGCCGGGGAAGGCTACTTCCGCATTTCAGCCTTCAACAGCCGGGACAATGTCAATGAGGCCATGGCGCGAATAACCGCGAAGTTTAAACAGTAAACAATCAGGATCCTTGTTTTCTATGATGGGGTTGTGGTCTTGAACGATGGGCCACAGCCCCTTTTTATGGCGCCAACAACACCAGCGTGATCTTTTATGAGATCTTTGCCGAGAAGGATGCTAAAACCTTGATCACTTTGTATGATTAAATGCATACATACGTACTAATCTAGTTCCGTCCTCCCCACCTGTTCGTCATGACCCCTACCACCCCCATTCCCAACAGCATCATGGCCATGCTCCGCCACCTATCGGGGGAGGAATTTAAGGTGGTGGGGGTGCTGTGCCATCGGGCCTTTAGTCTTCAGCAGCCCCAGACCAGCCTGGAGCAGATTCAGGCCCTGAGTGGCTTGGTGGCCCAGATGGTCAAGCCGACCCTGGCCCGGTTAGAGCGGCGGGGGTTGGTACGCCAGCAGGGATCGCTCTACCAGATTGTCGGGACGGCCAGGGCCGAGGTGCTGCCCCCCGGTCCAGTACGATCCAGCCCTAGGCGTCCGACCGGAGCGGGTCAAGCCGAATCTGCTCTACCCCGAGGGCCTTGGCTGACGGAGAATGGGCGGCTGGATGAGGATTTTGTCCGCGATCGCGCCGAGGTCTGGCGCAAGGGCAACACCTTCCGGTCCCAGGCCTTTGGGGAGATGGCCATCGAAGACGTGATGGGCTCCGTCTGCAAGCATTACCTCAAGGTGGAAAACCACGCCAACCTAGAAATCGACTGGCAGAGCTATCTGTCCAAGAACCAGCGCTACCTGGGCAATGTCCAGGAGCGGATGCGCAGTGGTGTGGCGATCGACCTTGACGAACAGGCCGAGGTCCTGCGCAAGCTGCCCCTGTTCCAGCAGTCCTTGGATCTGGTCTATGAAGCAGCGGCGGCCCCAGCGGAACTGCCTGAGGTGGCCCAGCGCCCGGCCCTACGGCCCTTGATCACGCCACAACCCAATGGCGCTCAGCCAGCAGGCAGCCTGACCGCCATTGGCCTGAGCGCCGCCAACCTAGCCGCTGTGATGCCCGCCGCCGTGCGATCGATGCCCAAGCCCAGCTTCCAACGCAACAGCCTATCAAGGCGCGATCGCCTCAAACTCTGGCTCTCCGACCCCGTGCTGCGTCAGGAGGCCCTGCGGGAGGCCAGCCGGCTGGGCTATGGGATCATCTACGGGGACTCCGGTCAGCCGATCGATCTTGAAGAAAACGCCGACATTGCTTCCTAGCCGACATTGCCTCCTAAAGGTCGCACTACTGTTCGTTTTTGACAAAATATTCCGGATAGGCTTGGTATAGCTGGTGAATAAATTGATGGAGCTGCTGTTTGGGCCGAGGGGATAGCATTTCCTGGGGCTTGTCCTCCGTCTGGTACAATCGCACCATTAGGGGTAGCACTTCCGTATCCATCGCTTCTCGAAACAATCGATCGGGCAGGAGCAGATCTGACGTTTCCCGCAGATCCTGCCAAGTCCAGCCACTACCACCAATGTCCTGGGGATTGGCACCGGGATCGATCGCGGTCGCGATCGCCAAGGGCCTTGCCCAGCAGCAGGCACGCTGCGTGACATGCTGGATGATTTCAGCATACAGGTAGACCGAGTCATGGGTCAGGCAGACAATTTGGTTGGGCAGGAAATGCGTCATAGGAAAGCAAAATCTCGATCAAATCACGTCTTTAGACCTGTTCCCTATTGTAGAAACTCAAGCCACTGCCTGCCTAGCGCCAAAACAATGGTGCTATAACTGGAAGGGAAATTTTTTGACTTGTGTGAACGAGTTTGAGTCTTTTTGTAAGAACCCTGCGATTTCCAACGAGAGAGGTTGAACTGTGGCTGTCGAAACCCTAGAAAAGACAACAACTGTCCGCAAACCCGCGCCCATGTATCGGGTGTTGCTGCATAACGATCCCCATAACACCATGGAGCATGTGATTCAAAGCATCATGGAAGTGGTGCCCAGTATCAGTGAACCCCAGGCCGTGAATATCATGATGGAGGCCCATAACAATGGGACGGGCCTGGTGGTGGTCTGTGCCCTGGAGCCTGCGGAGTTTTATTGCGAATGTCTGCAGAGTAAGGGGTTGACGAGTACGATCGAGCCGGATGACTAAGTCGTTAGGATAGGTGTTGGTTTTGAGTGGTTTTGGTGATGTCGCGATCCGGCTATGGCAAAGGCTGATGGCCTATTATTCGCCCAGGTTATCCAAACAGGGAGCGGCGTGGCGGATGATCGTTTTCATCGTGACCTTGGCTTTGCTGTGGCTACCGATTAATCTACTGTTGATGCGTTTGATTGGGGGGCCTGTGCAGGTGGGGCCGCTGCGGATTCAGGATGCGCCGACGATTTTTCCCCTCGTGGCGCTCTATGGGATTTTCATTGCACTGCTGCGCTGGTGGGGGAAGCGAGTCCATGGGGAATCCCAACCCCTGCGCTATTACGGCTGGATCTGGACCAGATTGCAGCGCAAACGACTGGTGGCGGGGCTGATTTTGGGCTACGGCTCGGTGCTGCTGATGTATCTGATTCAGAGTTTTTTGGGCTGGGTTGTCTGGAATGAGCCGACGAAACCCCTACTGCCTTTGATTATTGAGGGCGGGGTGATGTCTATTCTGTTGGGGCTGGTGGAGGAATTGTTGTTTCGGGGCTGGATGCTGGGGGAGCTACGGCGGGATTATTCGCCCTGGGTCAGCATGTGGGTGGGCAGTGGGATCTTTGCGCTGTTGCACTGTCTGCGGCCTTGGCATGAGAGCGGCCAGGGGTTTGCGCTGCTGCTGTTGGGGGCGGGGCTCTGTCTGGCACGGGGGGCGGGGCGGGGTTGGCCTGATGGGATTGGGATCCATGGGGCCTGGTCTGGCTGACTATGTGCTCACGGTCGGGAAACTGGTGTCACCGACTGGGGCCGTGCCGGGTTGGGTAACTGGCGTCGATGGCAATCCCCTGGCAGGGGTGTTGGGGGTGGGGTTGATGGGGGCGATCGTCCTTTGGGTTGGAGTAGATGCGGCGGCGGCGACTAACGACCCACCGCACAGCTCGCCGGAGCATTGAGGGCGGATTCGCCGAGCAGGGCGATCCGGCCATCCCCGAGCGGCTGCCAGGCTTGGGCTTCGAGGCTAATTTGCGCGGTGGTTTGAGACCTTGGGGCGAGGCGGAGATCGGCCCAGGGTTGGACGGGGTTGAGGGCGCCTTGGGGGTTTTCGGGCAGGCCGCCGCGACCCGTGGCGACGAATTGGCTGCTGTCGCGATTGGCCCCGCAGCGATCGTCGATCTGATTGGCGGAATCGACGAAGTCCCCGGAGAGGGAGGACTTTTCCTCGGCTTCCCTAAAGTCAGGGTTGCTGATCGCCACGCTGCCGCTCACTCCGATTTCAGAGTTGGCCGTGATGTCACTCTCGGGGGTCCGTTGCAGTCGGTATTGCAGGCCGATCAGCGCCTGGGTGTTGATCGTAATGTTGCCGCCGTTGCCCGGCGAGCTTCGGCGGTGATGTCGCTGTTGTTGAGGCCGACGATATTGGGGGCATTGATTTCGATGTTGCCGCCGTTGCCGTTGCCTCGGGCGTTGGTGGAGATGCTGCCGCCGTCCCTGATGAGGAGACTACTGCGGGCATTAACCATCAATTCCCCGCCGTTGCCGCCTTGGGTGGTGGCGGCGATCGAACCCTTGTTTTTGAGCGCGATGCGATCGGCGTTGATGGTTAGGGTGCCGGAGTCTCCCGAACCCAGGTTACGCACGGTCACCAAGGCGTTGTCGGTGACTTCTAGCTGGGCCGTATTAATCACGAGGTTGCCGCCATTGCCTGAGGGTGTGGCCGCAACGTTATACAGCGTTTGCAAGGCTGGGGGAAGGACGTTGCCTGCGGCGCTGATTTGACTTTGGAGTTTTGACGGGGAGGTGCCTTGGACGGTGACGGAATCGCGGGCATTGACGGTAATGCTGCCCGCGTTGCCCGCGCTCACCGTGGAGGCTCCCAAACGTCCGCCATTTTGAATCAACAGGCGGGGCGTCGTCACCACCACATCGCCTGCGTTGCCCGATCCGGTACGGGAGCCGACGGAAATATCAAAGATGGTACTAAATTGCCCAAACTTTAATTCCTGGCCCGACAGGACGATCGAATCCGTCGCCGTCACCGTCACGTTGCCCGCATCGCCCAGGTCCAGGGTGGCACTGCCGATCGAGCCGCTATCGAGGGCCTGGAGTTGGCCGGAGGAGACCGTCACATCCCCGGCTCGACCGTTGGTGTAGGTGTAGGTAAAGATGCCGGAGAAATTAGAAGTATCAATGGGCGAAAATCCCTTTACCCAGAGGGTATCCGGGGCAATCACCTGAATATCGCTGCCTCTGGCCGCACTAAAACTCTTGGTATTCACCGTTGAACCATCCAGCAGCTCCACTGTCGGTGCTTGCAACTGCACCAAACCCCCTGGGCCATCACTGAGCTGCTGGCCATGAACCCCGGTTTGGAGCTGGCCATCGGCGGTGGTGCCCGTGAAGCGCAGGCCTTGGCTAGCCGTCAGGTTGATGGTGCCCGAGGCGAGGCGGCCTGTGTTTTGCATCAGGGCAATGGAACCCTCGCTAAAGTTCACCTGGGAACCCCGGACCTGGAGACGACTGCCGCCGGACCACTGTTGTCTAGGATCGATCGCCCCTGCAAGGTCACCGCCCCAAACTGACTGACTTGGCCGTAGTCCAACTTGCCATCGGGGGCGATCGCCACCGTACCCGCCTGAACGCCTCCCAGGTCCAAGCTTCCCTGGGGCACCCGCAGCACTGCTCCATCGAGCAGAATCTCACTGCCGACGAACTGTAAATTCTGGCCGGGGTTGACCGTCAACGCTTGGGTTGTGGGGCCGTTGACTAGGGCCGTGCGGCGATCGGGACGGCTCTGCCCTGTGACGTTATGGCCATTCCCTTGCAGTTGAATCCCACCGGACTTCCCAGCGAACTGCAATCCGATCGGCACACTGACGGTGAGGAGTTGGGGTTGGAGGGCAGCGCTAAACACCGTCCCGTCACTAAATTTGAGGCTACTGGCGGTGGTGCCGAGGAAGGAGCCGCCGAGATTCAGGGAGGCATTGGGGCCAAACACAATTCCGGCGGGGTTGAGCAAAAATAGGTTGGCGGTGCCTGAGGTCGCCAAACGCCCGTCGATTGAAGAGACCTGTCCCCCCGTCACCCGGCTAAAAATATTGGTAATCCCTGGTCCATGGACAAAGGTGACCGAGCCCGCCGTCGGCACTGAAAAAGCTTGGAAACTATGGAACAAATTTGACCCAGCGCTGCTGCCCTGGAGCACTTGAAAATTCTGACCCCCAAGGTCAAGCACTTGGGTGGAGAGCGTTGTATCGGCCAGCGGAACCGACTGCGCGGTAGCGGGACCAATGCCCAGGTGCACCCATACAAAACCCAGGAGCGCGACAGGCAAGCGATTCACCCATCGGAACGATCGCATTGGTTGCATGGTATAGAACTATTTAAAGAGGCTATCTCTAGGATGCCCATCTAATGCAAGGGACGATCAATCGATCAGGCAGAATTTTAAGTCCGCCCCCTAGGTAGAGTTGCGATCAGCGTAATTCCCTTAGGAATATATTTTCCGTAGCGCTACGGAACCTGGAGATTAACGCTAGATCCTAGGATGATTACACAGGTGTGCACAGCATGGGCTTGCTCTCAATGATCAAGCCAGACTCGTTTTGTTGGACTCTACAATTACCTGCTATTTTGTGTGGCTCTGCTATGTGTTACGCCCCTGTTTCCCAACCGTTGACGGATTCGGCGATCGCCCCTCTGAAGCTTCAGGCTTATCAGCAAATTAACTTTGGCAAAATTGCTCTCACGCCGCAGCAACAGGAGTCCCTCGCCGGACTCAATCGTCAGTTGATTCCCTTCTGTCAATCCCTGCCCCCAGCATTGCAAACTGGGGCCATTTTCGCCATTCAGCAATATTTCACAGGCTTTCAACTGGGGAATTTGCAGCAGTTTTTTAATAAGTTCTATGCCCCCAGTTGGACCTTGCTGGGCTGGATGGGCAGCGAGGCAATCTCCGCAGCGGAATTGGAACAGGCTATTCATCTTCAAGGGATGGCCTATTTCCTGCATATGCTGGATGACCACTTGGCGGATGGTCAAATTCCCATCAGCCATTTGATGCTGCAACTGCGGACCCAGGCCTGGATGCGGTTTATTCAAGGGGCGGAGCAGTTGGTTCTGTCGGAGAGTTGTCAGGAATCGCTGATTTACGGTTGGATCAATCGCTATTTCAGTGGGATGCAAGGGGCTGAGCCTGTGGATAGCCTGGCTGCCTATTGCGATCGATTTCGCCAGCAGCTCAGCACCACGCTGGTGTTGCCGATGATTCTGGCCGATCGCACCGGGTACAATGCTGATGATGTCCAGGAGGCCTACGAAGCCTTTTGCATTGCCTGGCGTCTCTTGGATGATCTGCGCGATTGCCAAGAGGATGCGCTGGCTGGAGAACTGTCAGGGATTTATTATTTGCTGCCCTTGGAGCAGCGTCAAGCTTGGCTTGACTGTCAGGGATTGGAGCCAGCGGCGGCACAGTGGCAGCAACTATCCGAGTGTTTAGAATTTTCAGGGGTTTTACCCGCCGCCATACGGGAGATCTTGGCTTGGTTGGCGATCGCCCAGGCGGCGGCGGAGCGGGCGAATCTACCGGGCTATGCTGGGGAGTTGCGACAGTTGGCGGGGCCTTTGGTTGAGTTATTAGAGATGGAGTCGTAGTCATTTTTGGAGAAGCGATCATGAAGACTTACATGGATTTTATTACGGATATCACGACGAATAGCGGACTATTGCAGGAGTTGGAGCTGGTGTTGCCTTTTCCCAATACTGATGCATTGACGGTTTGGTTTTCCTATAAGGGATATGCCTTGGGGGATGAGGATGCGGCGATGTTGTATCAGCATCAAAACGCTTTGATGGATTCGGAGGAGCCGATTCATTATTAGATTGATCATTCAGCGGTGGCATCGATCGGATCGTTTCATAAATTGCTTGTACCCCATGTGTTCCACAATTGCACTGCCTCAGCCCGCTCCAAGAATGGTATTTACCCTACGCGGCCCGAATCCACGCCCAATTTTTCTGTCGGAATCTGACTGGACGGGCCGGATGTTTTCGCTCTGTATGACGCCCCATTGGCGGGGGATTCCCTGGGGAGACGAGCGACTTGATGTGGAGGGCAGTAGCTATTTGCTGTTTCCTGAGGCGGCGGCGGGGCAGGCCTATTCGGCCCATTTTGACCCGAATAGTCCCTATTTTTATGCCTTCTTTGGCACCTATATTATTGCGCCCCAGGATGGAAAACGCCTGCCGCCGGAGATTTTTGCGGAATTAGGCAACCGAGATAATCTTGCCTGGCTACGCACCATGGGCGATCTTCACCCCTTCTCAGCGGTGACGACACCGACCCTTTTGCTGCCGGAGCCGGGGGAAATCGATCGCTGGTCCTTCGTTGCCACCTACGCTGTCCATAACGGGTTGGGTCTGAATAATCCGCGAGCGGGATTACCGGAATTGCTGCTGCCCCCGGAGTCGGGGGTTTGGTCCAATGTGATTGACAGCTACCAAAATATGGTGATGCATTGTCAGGGCAAAATTTGGTATGAAGGGGACTATTTGATTATGAGCTTTTTCACGGGGGCTGAATATTTCCGCCGATCGGGAAAGCGCATTAATACCTTCCACCAATTTCCAGCTTTTTATCAACAGCAGGGTCGCATGCTGGATGCCGTCAAGATTATTAACGATGGTTCTGGCTTCTCTACCCCCGATCGCACCTCCTTTGCCGAGAAACGCACCCATTATGAAACGCGCAATTAGAGACTCTATCCCTTCCAGTTTTGACTACATTATCGTAGGGGCAGGCGCCACGGGCTGTGTCCTAGCCAATCGCCTGAGCCAAAACCCCAATTGCCGGGTTTTATTAATTGAAGCGGGATCGCGCGATCGAGCCTCCGAAATCCATCAACCGGGCGGTTTGTTTAGCCTCTGGGGTAGCGAACTAGACTGGCAGCATAGCACCGAGCCCCAGGCGGGATTGGGGGGGCGATCGATTCTGCTCTCCCAGGGTAAGGTCCTGGGCGGTTCGAGCAGTATTAATGCGATGATTTACACCCGTGGCCATCGGCGGGATTTTGACCATTGGAAACGCCTGGGCAACGAGGGTTGGGGCTATGACGAAGTACTGCCCTATTTCCTCAGGTCTGAAAACTTCCTCGGACAACCCTCGCAATACCATGGCATCGGTGGCGAATTAACGGTGCAAACCTGCCCCACCCCACGGAAATTGCCCAGGCCTTTGCCCAATCCGGCAGCGCCCTTGGCTATGGCACCGATTGGGATTTCAATGGTGCCCAACAAGAGCGCGGCACAGGTTTGTATCAGGTTACAGTAAACGCCGAGGGGAAACGCTGTAGTGCAGCGGTGGCGTTTTTAAATCCGATTTTATACCGATCGAATCTCACCATCCTCACCAACATAGAAGTGACGCAAATCGTCATCCAAAACCATCGCGCCATCGGTGTTTTGCTTCAATCCGGTGAGACAATCCAGGTCGATCGCGAGGTGATTATATCTGCGGGGGCGATCGCTTCGCCAAAACTCCTAATGCAATCCGGCATCGGCAACGCCCAGGATCTCAAACACCATGGCATTGCGGCACAATGCGATCTCCCCGGCGTCGGCCAAAACCTCCAGGATCACCTGATGCTGATGCTACCCTACCAGGCAAGGCAATCGATGCCTATCCCGGAATACCTCGGGGAGGCCGGACTATTCGTCAACACGGGCAGCGATTTAGTCGTAGATGCCTCCGATTTACAGGTCCATTTCACCGGAAATATGCAGCCATTATTGGGCGGTCAGGCGCTTGGCCCTGTCTTCTTCGCCTGTCCCACCTTGCTAAAACCGGAATCCTTGGGGGAAATCAAACTGCGATCGGCCCAATTTGATAGTCCTTTAGCGATTAATCCAAACTACTTAAACTGCGATCGCGATGTCGATGTTTTGCTCCAAGGGATTCACTTAGTCCGAGACCTCGTCCACAGCGACGTCATGGCTCCGTTTTTAGAATCAGAACTAGCCCCAGGCTTAGCTGCCGATTCCCAAACCTTGCGATCGTTTATCCGATCACAGGCCTCCACCATTTGGCATCCCTCCGGCACCTGCAAAATGGGCCGAGATGAAACTACCGTAGTCGATTCCCAGCTCCGCGTCCATGGCATTGACCAATTGCGGATCGCCGATGCTTCGATTATGCCGCGCATCATCAGTGCCAACCTCCAGGCCACCTGCATGATGATTGGTGAAAAGGCCGCCGACTTAATTCTCCACCCCTAAACCCACCCCAACGCCATGTACACCGACTCCCCCGCCCAATCCATCCACTCCGCCATCGGCGGCTTCCAAACCGACTTTGGCGGTGTCAAACGCTACCGGGCTAGCGTTGTGCAGCCCGTGCGATCGACCCTCAACGTCCTCGATGCCTTAGCCCAGGCCAGGTCCCAGCAGCTTTCCGTAACCATCCAAGGGGCGGGCCATTCCTTTCGAGGACAGAGTCTCAGCTCCGGCGGGATGCAGATGCGGAACTATAGTAAGTCAGCGGATGTTACTTTTTTAGAGGATGGCTTAATTGAGGTGTCGAGTCGAAGCAGCTGGCGATTTGTGGAGCGATCGCTGAATCAAGCGGGCAGACAGTCCCCCGTCCTAACCGACTATCTCGATCTCTCCGTCGGCGGCACATTATCCGTCGGCGGCATGGGTCTAGCCTCGATTACCCAGGGCTTCCAAGTTGATCATGTGGTTAAGCTAAAACTCATCCAACCCGATGGCCGCGTCCTTTGGTGCTCTCGGGAAGAAAACAGTGAATTATTCCGCTTTGCCTTAGCGGGTATGGGACAAGTGGGCTTTATCGATCGCGTCATCATGGGAACGGAGCCCTTTCGCCTCTTGACCCACAGCTTAAAACGCGTCCATCGCAACGTCGGCGAAATGATGACATTAATTGCCGAGCTTGCGGCCCCAGGCAGTGGGGTCGAGCATTTCAATGGCTACATTGGCGGCAATGAAATTGCTTCAGAATATGGCTATTTTAGCAATTCGGATACGCTGGATCGATCTCCACTTGCTCCAAACTTACAGAAGGCGATGGTGATGCGATCGGAAACGGACGCTACGTTTAAGATCCAAGATCGCCGCGATAGCTGGATGGCAGAGTTTCCCGATCACTTTCAAATTTGGACGGACTATATTTTCACCTACGAGAATGCGGTGAAATTCATGGCCTATTTGGAACCCTTGATGGAACAAGACCCCTTAAATGAAGCGCTCAAGGCGATCTATGTCCTGATCCTCCGCCGCCCAGAGAATGCCGTTCCCTTCGCCTTTCTACCCGCACCTCCGGGCGACTTCCTCGTTAGCATCGGCCTCTACACCATGGTCAACTGCTGGAATCCCACCCTGCTGGCCAAAACCCTACCGATACTAAAAGAGGCCCTGGCGACCTGCCAAGCCATGGAAGGCCGCCCCTACCTATACGGCTTCAACGAAATGGACGAAGCCATGAAGATCAAGTTCTACGGCTCAGACTACCACCGCCTCCAAGTCCTGCGCCAGGACCATGGCCTCATGGGACTGAATCCTGAGAGCTTTTAACCTTTTTTGGCATAGGCTTCTTGAGTCTCCTGGGGGAGTGCACGAATATTTTGACGGAGAATTTCATACTGTGCAACCAATTTTTTATAGAAAACGATCGCCAGTTCAGGTTGCTTTTGAGTGGCGAGTAGGGAGCCAATATTTTTAAGGATAATCGCTTCGCCGCTGCGATCGCCCACAGCATGAAACATTGGCAGGGCCTGATTGTAATAATTTAATGCTTTCTGCTTTTCTCTCAAATCATCATAGACACGACCGATATTATTGAGTGCGGTTGCTTCGGCGCTGCGATCGCCCAGGGCTCGACTGATCGGGAGCGGGGCGATCGACAGACCCATTGCCAAAGCAAGCGTAATTTGTAGGAGCGATCTCTGGAAGCACATCTAACAATTCTCCGTGGGGCAATCAAACGCTGATTTTTTCCTAACCTGTCGTAGCCAGGACCGATGTATTGAGCGTAGCAGCTTCATCGGAACGATCGCCCTTAGCACAGCAGTAAAAAGGGAGACTGCACCATTAACCAGAATATGGATCCACCACTCGCCTGCTTGTCCTAATTCGCTAGAATGACCCTATCCAGGTGAAGGAAGGGAGACTTGCCCCATGACGATCGCCACCGATCGATCGATCCAACAGAAGCCACTGAGCTTTGAAGGCTTTTTAGCCCAGTATGGCGACAACGATCACTACGAGTTGATTGACGGAGAGCTATTTGATTTGGAACCTACAGGCCCCCACGAGGAAGTTGCCGCCAAGATTGGCCAGTGGCTCAACTTTGAAATTGTCCAGCAGCGCCTCAACTACTTCATTCCCCATCGTTGCTTGATCAATCCCCTATCGGCCTGGACAGGGTTTCGACCTGATGTGATAGTGCTGGACCGATCGGAGTTATCCAAAGAACCCCTCTGGAATAGTGAGCCCGTCATCACCATGGGTAGTACGGTCAAATTTGTTGCTGAAGTCGTCAGTAGCAACTGGCAGAACGACTACGCCAGAAAATTTGAAGACTATGCCCTACTCGGCATTCCAGAATATTGGATCGCTGACCATGCAGCCCTCGGGGGCGAAATCTTCATTGGCCGTCCAAAGCAAGTTTCCCTAACAATCTGTACCATGGGCGCTGATGGCCGCTATCAAACACAAATTCTACGGGGAAACGAAGCGATCGTTTCCCCCACATCCCCGGCCTGAACCTGACAGTAGAAGACCTGTTGAGCACTGGCGGTTAACCCGACGCGACCCCATAGGGATCTAAAATTCAAGCGATCGTCTCCCTTAGTTTCCCCGCTCTGAAGGTGACGGCGATCGAAGTACTTAAGGCTGGACGGCGATAAATACAAAAACCCCAGCCCGATCGAGGCCAAGGGTTTCTAATCAAACTACGGGACCGGCGGGAATCGAACCCACGGCCTGTCACTTAGGAGGCGACCGCTCTATCCTACTGAGCTACAGTCCCAGATACTCTGAGTATAACAAAAAAATCCCTAGGCGCTACGACTGCGCCAACCCAGAACGATCGCCATCACCACCGTCGGCAGAAAAATCCCAACCAGGGCATTCTGAGGCGTCGCCGGAATCGCGGCGTAGGGGGCCAGGTACTTGATCACCAGGGTGATGGCGATCGAAGCCCCCAGCAGTTTAATCAGCAGAAAATATTGGGTCATTTTTTCAGGGCGGAAGCCAGATATTGTTTCCAGTAGGCATAGGCCTCAGCCAGACGAACATCATACTCATTCTGCCGATAGCCCTCCCCATTGTAACCCCTAGCAAAGGCCGCCCAGTTTCGCCGGACCAACGCGGGGGCTAGATCCGCATTGCGGATGAAGTTAAACATGGCGATCAACTGCTTCCCCTCACTGATGTGCATGTCTTTGACAAAGTCCTCCACATTTGGGTAGCCCGCCAGGTTGTGATTAAACCCCATAATCTGGCCGAGGCCCCAGGAGGCCGACTGGAGAGCTGCAGCGCGATTCAGGTTGGCGGCGCGATAGAGACGATCCCATTCACCGACCCCACCAATATATAGACTGCGATTCCACACAGGACTAGAAAGACTCGGGGCCGTATCGTCATAGATCCCATCCGTCAAATCCGAAAACCAATGGGCCTCAAACAAAATTTTCGATCGCCCATCCGCAAAGAACCCCGAACCCGCCGCTTCCACCTCCGTCACCGCCCGCACCGTCGCCTCTTCACAGCCCATCATCTTGGCCACGGTTTGGTAGTCCTGGTCGGTCAGTTTTGCAGGCTTTTCGGGCACAGGAATTCTGGGGATTTCGGGTTCCAGCAGGAGTTTTGCGCCGCGCGGGGAGAGGGCTAGGTTGGTGGCATCAAAACTGAGGCTGTCGAACTTGGTCGCAAAGGCTCGGTAGGCCGTCTGGGTTCTGTTGCCCCAGGCGCCGTCTTCGGCACCGGGTTGGTGGCCCATGGCATTGAGGGACTGCTGGAGTTCCTGGGTCAGGCCACTGGAGGCTTTGACTTGCTCAACGGACCAGCGGTATTTCCCAGTTCGCACAGCCCTGAGATTATCGGGTGCTTTTCCACTGTCCGGCGCCCAGGCCAAGCTATCCGGTGGGGTAGGTTTAACCGTAATAACGGGTGGGTCAACCTTGGGTGGGTCAACCTTGGGCGGGTCAACTTTAGGCGGATCAAGCTTGGGCGGAGCAGGCTGGGGCAGCAGCAGCTTGGCCGCTTGGGGGGTGATGGTATTGGTGGGGAGTTTGTTGGCGGTGGCCCAGGCGATGTAGGCATCTTGGCTGGTAAACCCCCAGAGGCCATCGATCGTCCCTGGCTTCTGACCAACGGCGGTGAGACGGGTTTGAATATCGCGGACTAGGGCGTTATTCAGATAGACCGCATCAATGGAGACATTGGTGGAGCCGTCGGCGATCGCCTTCAAACTAGAGGGCACCAAGGGCGGCTCAACCTTGGGCTGTGGCAATAGGAGTTTTGCCGCTTGGGGGGTGAGGCTATCGGTGGGCAGGGCCTTGCTTTTGGCCCAGGCAGCATAGGCGGATTCGGTCCTGCTACCCCAGAGACCATCGATGGTGCCGGGCGCCTGACCCAGGGCCGTCAAGCGCTGCTGCAACTCTCTGACCAAACCCTGGTTGCCTCGGATGGCCATCAGATTGTAATTGCTGGTGCCCGAGGCGATCGTCTGGAGCGTCTTCTCGTTGCAAAAGGGTGAGGTCACCTTCAAGATCGCGAGCTCGCCGAGGCCGAGCTGTGCACCGCCCTTCGTCCTCGCGTCGGGTGTGCTCTCGACGACCTTCGCGGCGTGTGCGACGAGGGTCCGGTGAAACGCCTCGATGCTCGAGAGGAGCCGCTTCTGCAGGTGGAGGAAGACGAGCCGGCCCCGGCCCGTTCTCGGGACGTCGCATCTCGGTGTACTCGCCGAGGAGGCGCGACAGCTCGACCTCGGCGTGGATCGAGA
>JAAUSA010000034.1 GCA_012031975.1 Alkalinema sp. RU_4_3
GGCGGGGCGGCGGTGGGGGCGTGCTGATGATTTCCCTGGCGCGGGAGCTTTGCCCGGTGCTGACGGCGGTGATCCTGGCCGGACGGGTGGGCTCGGCCTTCGCGGCGGAACTGGGCACCATGCAGGTGACGGAGCAGATCGATGCCCTCTACATGCTGCGACGGATCCCATCGACTACCTGGTGATTCCTCGGGTGATCGCCTGCTGTGTCATGCTGCCCATCCTGACGATTTTCTCCCTCCTGACGGGCATGGCCGGGGGCATGCTGATCGCCGACAACATCTACGGCATCTCGAACAATCAGTTTCTCTCCTCGGCGCGGGGATTCATTTCCACCTGGGACATCTTTACGGCCCCCCTCAAGGCCATTGTTTTTGGATTGATTATTGCGGTGATTGGCTGCAACTGGGGTCTAACTACCACAGGGGGCGCCAAAGGCGTGGGACAATCCACAACCACGGCCGTGGTAACGGCCCTGATGGCGATCTTCATCTCCAACTTTTTCCTCTCTTGGATCATGTTCCAAGGATCCGGCACCATTAGCATCAAGAACGGTTAGCCACCCTATCCCAAAACCCCCGCCCATGAAAAAACAACGTCTCGATAAGCTGCTCGTCGATCGCCAACTCTGCGACACCCGTGCCCTAGCCCAGCGAATCATCCAGGCTGGATCCGTCCAAGTCAATCATCAGGTGGTGGACAAGGCGGGGACCGAGGTGCCGATCGACGCCGAAATCCTAGTCAAGGCAAAACCACCCTATGTGTCGCGGGGCGGCGAGAAGCTGGCCAAGGCCCTGGCGGTGTTTCCGGTGAGGGTGGCCGATCGCATCGCCCTCGACGGCGGCATTTCGACCGGGGGCTTTACCGACTGTCTGTTCCAAAATGGAGCCAAGCAGGTCTACGGGGTGGATGTGGGCTATGGTCAGGTGGCCTGGAATATCCGTACGGATCCACGCTTGGTTTTGCTAGAGCGCACCAATATTCGAGCCCTTCAACCAGAGGATCTTTATCCGGTCGGATCCGATCGCCCAGATTTGATGGTGGTGGATGTTTCTTTTATTTCGTTAGTTAAAGTTTTACCCGCCCTTTGGAATCTTTTGGTGGGAGTGAAGGAGGCAATTCTGTTGGTGAAGCCGCAATTTGAGGTGGGGCGCGATCGGATTGGCAAAAAGGGCGTTGTGCGGGACCCCTTTGACCAGGCGGACTCGATTCATCAGGTGATCCAGGCGGCGCGGGCCTTGGGTTGGACCTACCAGGACTTTACCTGGTCCCCCCTCGTCGGGCCAGCGGGCAACATTGAATATCTGCTCTGGCTCTCTACGACGCCAGAACAGCCTGTACCTGACATTGAGATGTTGCAGGCTTTAGCCATCCAAGCCCGCCAAGCCCTGATCGGCCAGACGCCTGAGGAGACAGATGAAATGTCGGGGACGCGAGACAAAACGTTAGACGGCATCCCAGGGGATGATTAGGCCGTGATTTCTCTACGCGGTTGAAGGATGGGTGGCTTGTGATGGGGGTGGACCCTAGGTTGATTCATCCCTCACCATCGACACCTTCACCGTCGTCCCACAGGCCACAAACCCCTCACCAATCCACCCACGAGCCAACCCCGGACTAAACACCTCAATGTCGCCCCCCATCGATCGCATCAGCTCCCGCGCAATACAGAGTCCTAAGCCCGTACCTGGAATCTCTCCCGCCGCCTGTACACCCCGAAAATGCCTCTCAAACAGGCGCTCCAAGTCCCCTGGGGGAATTCCCAAGCCATTGTCCGTAATGTAAACCTCGGCTCCCGTTGGAGTTCGCTGGGTGTAGACATGCACCTGGCCGGGTTCTGGCGTGTACTTAATCGCATTATCTACCAAGTTGCTCAACACCTCCCGTAGGGCCTGGGGACTGCCCTCGATGGGCGGTAGTTCTGCTAAATCCGCCCGCAATACCAACCCCTTCTCCTGGGCGATCGCCTCAGCAGAAGCCAGCACAGGCCGCAAAATCCCGACCAAATCACAGGGTTCCAACACAAGCGGCGACTCCCCAAATAATCCCGCCGCTGGCAGGGCGGGCTGGGCCTGAATCGCCACGGTACCCGGTGCCACTTCAATGGCTTCATCCAAATGTAAATCAATGGCCGCATCGAACTGCAACAGCAATTCCTGGAGACGATCGCTCTCCCGCACAATGCTGGCCGCCACCTCATGGTTGCTTTCTCCGGGTTGGAGCCGCCGCATCATCAGCTTGCCGAAGGTGCGCAGGGCCGTGAGGGGATTGCGAAACTGGTGGAGGAGATTGTCCATGCGATCGTGCTGCTGGTCGAGCAGGCCCTGCTCCTGCTGCCGCCGCCGCTCTAGCCACTGCGATCGCTGATCCAACACACAGCTCAAGGTCAGGGTGCGCACCACCTGGTCCACCTGCAGGCGCTCCGGGTCATTCCAAAGGCGATCGAGACGCTCTGCCACGAGCAAACCCAGCACCATGCCATCATGGTTGAGGGGGAGCACTAGGCGATCGGGGGCCACAAGGCCCGCCTGAAATCGCACGGGCGGCAAAACCTCCTGGCTGCCGCCTTCGGGGAGGATGGCGATCGGCACCAGCTGCGGATCGCGCTCACTGGCCCCCTCCGCCAGATAGATCGCCCCCATGGAGGCCCCCAACCCCTGGGTCAGGAGCTGCAACTGCGATTGGCAAAGTGCCAAAAATTCAGGACTAGTGGGCAGCAGCATGGAGGCAATTGTTGAGGAGCTGTTATTTTTGTGAAGAAAATCTAAAAATTATAGATCTAGATGGATTGACTTCTATAGGGAACAAAGGGTAAGTTGATGAACGGATACAGGGATGCATCCTTTCAGTAAGTTTCGCTACAGTTTTTGGAAACCCTGCTCTAAGATTTTTCTGGCGAAGGTTAGGGAATCTAGGTAGGTCCAGGGCATTGTAGCAAAGTCTGGTTACATCTTTAGAACCTGTGCAACGTATTGGTTGAGTTTTTAGGATAATCCTGTAAAATTTCAAACGGTTTCACAGCTGGCAACTACACCTGATTGTTGACTAATAGGAGGTACGGGGTCTTGGCAAGGAGACGTAAGCGTAAGAGTCGTCGTCGTCAGGAAGGACGTAGGATTTTAGAAGGCGTCCCTCAATTTAGCATCGAATGTGGTGAAGAGAAACCAGTAACCGCAGCTCGGAAGTTCATTCATTCTGAGGGTATCGCTCCCCCTGCGCTTCTCCTCGTTAAGCGCAACGAGCATACGACCGATCGCTATTTTTGGGCAGAGAAAGGTCTTTTCGGAGCTCAGTACGTCGAGGAAAACCATTTCCTCTTCCCAAGTTTGAGACAGAACGAGGAGGAAGAGATTCCTGTTTTCGAGCCATTGCCTGTCGGGGCTGCTGTCTAGCATCAGCAATCTTGTCATATCAATTTAAAAAACCGCCTGGATTATGTTCAGGCGGTTTTTTAATGGCGCTCTAGTCGTCTAGGGTCAGGGGAAGTCCCTCCCGCATGGCCAGGACCTCGTCGCGATGGGCGCGGACCCGCAGGATACTGCCGTTGCCTTGGGGGTCGTCCTTGAGGATAAAGGTCACCTTTTCGGGGCGGGCCGCCTTTTTCCAATAGAACAGTCCAGCCCCCGGTCCCATCAGTAACGCTAGACCTGCCAGCCCCACCGGACTATTCCAAGTGGCGGTCAGCACCAAGGCCAGACAGAAGGTGCCCACCGCTGCCAGCAACCCCAGAAAAACTGCCAGGAACAGGCTGGGGCTGACCATGCCTTCGAGGGTGATTTCGCTGGTGCTGCGATCGACCCCAATCACCCGATAGGCTCGATTGTCGAAGTAGGCCTGGAGTTGGGGGAGAAATTCGGTTTCCGATAGGGTCGATCGCAGCTGGGCCACTTCGGTGCGATCCTTGACGGAGGCGCGAATGAAGAAGAGGAGACCAATGGCGATCAGGACGGTTAGAAGTGAGGTTGTAGCAAGGGAGGAATCCATAGATCAGGCTTATACATGCGAAAAGAGACAGATTCGTCGGCCCAGGCATCTCAATTAAGAGGTCCGGAGGCGATCAATCTGTCTCTTCACTTTAAGCGGTCCATGGAGCCAAATGGTATCTGGCTCACAATAAACGCTCGATCTACAGGCGAACCATGGGACGCTCCTTGATGCTGGCATATTCCTGCCACAGGCGCGCTAGGTCGTTGGCCTGGTCCATCATCTCGCTGCGGATCTGGTACATGCGACGGGGACGGCCACGGCCCTCCACCTTCTTCCAGTAACCAGTCACCATGTCCTGATCTTCAAGGAACTTCAAGGCACTGTAGAGAACGGTATCCGACAGACGGTAGAGGGGATACTCGGACTCTAGGAGGTTGATCAATTCCGTACCGTAGGAATCACCCCGCAGCAGGATTGACAGAACGTAGCAAACAGCCAGTTCTTTGTTGAGGTAGAAAGGAGGCGGCTCCTTGAAAAACTGATAGATATCTTCCATTTTCATAGGCTTTGTATCCAGAGTGTTAGTGACGACAAGGTTTACATTGACTGAATGATACGAGCTAGATCGAGATCTCAGAGAGCACAGTTGTATAAATTTAACGACTGTACGGAAAGATTTCCTCTGTCAAAAGGGATAGATTTTCTAGTTTGCCTCAAAAATCTATGGTTTCTTAGAAGGAAGCTAGAGATGGGACGGTGCACCAACATATCTATCTAAACAATTTCTAACTGACTCCGTCATTGGTGAAAACCCGCTGACCGTAGTATTTTAGAGGTCCGTTGAATCACGCAAACCCTAGGGGATATCTCCCAGAAGAAGCGCGAACTGTTTGAGATGGGGTGTGGGATGTGTTGGAAGGTGATGGGACTGGTAGCTCACAGATTGAGTCTGAATGAAGCTAAGGGTTTTATGTATTTTCCATTCTGCTGAGCGAATATCCGGAGACTCCAATCTCAACGTAAAAATTTTAGATTTAGACCGCACAACACCCCAATGGGCTGACATGCTACTTTAGTTCATAGAGTTTGGTTTACACTTCTTCACATACCTTGAGCTTGCCCCTCGCCCATGACCCAATCTGCCACGACTAAATCAGGGATGTCGCCGCTGCTGGCGATCGCACCATTTTCCTCTGGGGCACGGCGATGGTGGCCATGAAGGGGACCATAGACCATACGACGCCCTTTTTTCTAGCGGGGTTTCGCCTAGTGCCAGCGGGGTTGCTGGTGCTGCTGTGGGCGGCTTTGAAGGGGCGTCGGGGGCCGGACTCCTGGCGGGCCTGGGGGTGGATTGGACTGTTTGCGATCGTCGATGGCACGTTGTTTCAGGGATTTTTGGCCCAGGGTTTGCAGCGCACAGGGGCGGGATTGGGATCCGTGATGATCGATTCCCAGCCCCTGGCGGTGGCGCTGCTGGCTCTGTGGCTGTTCGGGGAACATATTGGCTGGATTGGCTGGGTGGGGCTGCTGGTGGGGGTGGCGGGGATTAGCTGCCTGGGGTTGCCGGAGGCCTTTTTCCAGGGGGCCATAGACTGGCAGCACCTAGATGTCCTGGGGGCACTGTTTGATAACGGGCAGTGGTTGATGCTGCTGGCAGCACTGTCGATGGCGGTGGGCACGGTGATTTCGCGCTATGTCAGTCGCCATGTGGATTCGGTGGTGGCGACGGGCTGGCATATGGTGATCGGGGGGATTCCGCTGCTGCTGCTGTCGGCCCAAGGAGAGACCAATCAGTGGCAGATGATGGGCGGCCAGGACTGGCTGGCCCTAGGCTATGCGACGATTTTTGGCAGTGCGATCGCCTATGGCTTGTTCTTCCAGGCGGCGGCGACGGGCAGTCTGACAAGTTTGAGTGCCTTGACCTTTTTGACGCCCGTGTTTGCGCTGTTGTTTGGCAATCTGTTTTTGGGGGAGACGCTGGATGCTTTGCAGACGGGCGGTGTCTGTTTGACCCTGGTGAGTATCTATTTGATTAATCAACGGGACGTCCTGTCGGGGGCGGCGGCCCTGGAGGCAGAGAAACTACCCAAGCCCGTGGAGGCACCAGTCGAGCGATAGAAAGAGCTTCGGTCAAAACGGGCCAAATTGGGTACCCTAGATCCGTAGGGGTGTCCGTCGTGGTTTTACTTTTTATACCTAAATAATTTGCCTGCGCCCTTTTTTCCCTAATTCCTATGCGTCGTCGTTCTTCCCTTGTCTCCCTCTATATATGCTTACTCGGCACCTGGGCGATCGCACCGCCCGCCCAAGCCCAGGCCGCCACAAAACCCGCTTCCAACGGCTGGCAGCTCCCGGCGGGGGTGATCGCCATTGCCGGGGGCGCAGCGGGCGTATTTTACCTCGGGCGACGGACGGGTCAGCAGACAGCCCAGACGGCCACCCAGGTTCAGCAGACCTTCCGGGACTACGACAGAATTTTCCAAGAGGACGAGACGCCCCTGAGTTTTGCAGCCCCGACGCCTAAGCAAGCAGTCGTTTCACCGCCAGTTCAAACAGCCACTGTGCAGACCGCCGCGACTCAAGCCGCCGCGCAAACCGCCCCCCAAATCGCTACCCCATCCGTCGTTGCAGCCAATTTGCCAGCTGAGGTTCAACCGCCGACCCAACCCGTTCAGGCCGTCGCTGCTACGGCGCCCCAGGAGACAGCCGCCCCCGTTTTGGAGGCCGTGACGCCCGAGGGCCATAGTCTGCCTGAGGTTGCACCAGCCCCAGCTCAAAGTACTGCCATAGCCCCCACCACCCCCGCCCCCCTGGTCGAAACCCAGCGCATCACCAAGGGCAATTTCATCGACGACCTGATCAAGGACCTGCAAACCGCCGATCCAACCCAGCGGCGACGGGCGATTTGGGACCTGAGCCAGCGGGGGGATACCCGTGCGGTGCAGCCCCTAGTGAATCTGATGATCGATTCTGACTCAAAGCAGCGCAGCATGATTTTGTCGGCGCTCTCTGAGATTGGCACCCGCACCCTGAAGCCCATGAGTCGAGCCCTGGCCATTTCCCTCCAGGACGAGAGCCCCGATGTGCGCAAGAATGCGATTCGCGATCTGACCAGGGTTTACGATTTGATGGCCCAGATTAGCCAGATGGTCCACCAGGCCACGGAGGACCCCGATTCCGAGGTGCGCGAGACGGCCCAATGGGCTTTGAAGCAGATGAATCGGTTCAGGGTGCCGGAGGGCAGCAGCAATTTGAAGACCTCGGTGAGTCCGCCGGAAAGCCTGCCCTAGATACCAGGGATGCGATACTGGAACCTGGTGTTTTCGTCTCGCATTTTTCCTGTGTCAAACTCCCTGAATCTATTGTTGGTTTCCACGCCCGTTGGTCCCCTAGGCTCTGGCCTCGGCGGTGGCGTCGAACTGACGGTGCGGAATATTGCGATCGCCCTCCTCCAAAAAGGCCACCGTGTCACCGTCCTCGCCCCTGCAACATCGGCCCTCGAAGGCATTCCCCTGATCTGTATCCCCGGCAATCTCCAAACCACCGCCCAAACCGAGGGCCGTGATGCCCCTGTTATGCTGCCCGAAGATAGTGTCCTCGGAAACCTCTGGGACCATGCCCGGCAAATCCAATCTGACTATGATTTAATCCTGAATTTCGCCTACGACTGGCTGCCCTTTTACCTAACGGCGTTTTTCACCACACCCTTGGCTCACTTGGTTAGCATGGGCTCCCTGACCAACGCCACCGATCGCATTCTGGCCCAGGTAGCCGATCGCTTCCCCCATGCCCTGGGCGTCCATAGCCTGGCCCAAGCCGCCACCTTTTCCTGGGCCTCGACTGCTGAAAACGTCAAAAACGGCTTCGATCTAAGTCAGTACGAATTTTGTCCCACCGCTGGGGACTACGTGGCCTGGGTGGGGCGGATTTCCCCGGAAAAGGGTTTGCAGGATGCGATCGCCGCCGCCACGGCCGCCCAGGTCAGACTAAAAATCTTCGGTGTGATTCAAGATTGGGACTACTGGGAAAAACTCCTGCTCCAGTACCCAGAGGCCCCGTTTGAATACTGTGGTTTCCTCAGCACCCAGGAACTTCAGCAAGCTCTGGGTCAGGCCCAGGCTTTACTTATGACGCCCCATTGGGTAGAGGCGTTTGGAAATGTGGCCATAGAAGCCATGGCCTGCGGTGTGCCCGTGATCGCCTACCAGCGGGGCGGCCCAGCGGAAATCGTCAACCATGGCGTCACGGGCTGGCTGGTGGAACCCGATAGCGTCCCGGCCTTGGCCAATGCGTTGCGAAACCTCGGTCAGATCGATCGATCGGCCTGTCGGCTCCATGCGGAAACGGAATATTCCCTGGATGCAATGGGCGATCGACTGGGGGCATGGTTTGGCAAATTGCTGGCATAATGGAAAGCTGTTTTGAACTTCTGTTTGAACGCTTGCCCGTTATTTTTACCCTGCCATCTAAGCCATGCGAAGCTACTACTGCGGCGATGTCCGATCAGCCCAAATTGGAGAAACCGTCACCCTCTACGGTTGGGTCGATCGCCGACGCGATCATGGCTTTGTGATCTTTTTAGACCTGCGCGATCGCACCGGGACGGTCCAGGTGGTCAGTGACCCCGATCGCACCCCGAAATCGCACCCCGTGGCCGAAGGCGTCCGCAACGAGTACGTGATCAAAGTCGTGGGCCGCGTCTCAAAACGCCCTGACGAATCCCTTAACCCGAAACTCGCCACCGGGGAAATCGAAGTCTACGCCGAGGAGATCGAACTGCTGAGCGCGGTCCGGAAACAACTGCCCTTCCAGGTTTCGCTCTCGGATACTGAGACCGTTAAAGAAGAGCTGCGGATGAAGTATCGCTATCTGGACCTGCGGCGCGATCGCATGAGCAAAAACCTCCAGCTTCGCCATAGCGTTGTTAAAGCAGCGCGGCGTTTCCTGGAAGACGACGAGAACTTCATCGAGGTCGAAACGCCGATTCTCACCAAGTCCACCCCGGAAGGCGCGCGGGACTATATCCTGCCATCGCGGGTCAACCCAAGCGAGTGGTACGCCTTGCCCCAATCGCCGCAGTTGTTTAAGCAGCTTTTGATGGTGTCGGGGTTTGATCGCTACTACCAAGTCGCGCGATGCTTCCGGGATGAGGATCTGCGGGCCGATCGCCAGCCAGAGTTCACCCAGCTCGATATGGAGATGAGCTTCCTGTCCCAGGAGGAGATCCTGGACCTGAACGAACGGTTGCTCTGTCATATTGTGAAAGCGGTGAAGGGTGTTGATCTGCCCAGACCTTTCCCTCGCCTGACCTACAAAGAAGCCATGGATCGCTACGGCTGTGACAAACCCGACACTCGCTACGGCATGGAGTTAGTCGATCTGTCAGACGTGCTGCAAAACTCCGGGTTTAAGGTCTTCACCGACGCCGTGGCCCGAGGTGGCATCATCAAGGTTTTGCCGGTTCCTGGTGGAAACGACGCCATCTCCAATGTGCGGATCAAGCCCGGCGGTGACCTGTTTAAGGAGGCCAGCGAAGCGGGTGCAAGGGGTTTGGCCTACATTCGGGTGCGGGAGAATGGCGAGATTGACACGATCGGCGCGATCAAAGACAACCTGACCGAGGACCAAAAGGCGGAAATCCTCAAACGCACCCAGGCAAAAGCTGGCGATCTGCTGTTGTTTGGGGCTGCCGACGCGCCGACGGTGAACAAGACCCTCGATCGCCTCCGTCAAGTGATCGCCCGCGAACTCAAGCTGGTGGACGAAACCAAAATGAACCTGCTGTGGGTTGTCGAGTTCCCGATGTTTGAATGGAATGCTGACGAGAAGCGCTTTGAGGCCCTGCACCATCCGTTTACTCGGCCCTACAACGAGGACGCGGGGGACCTGACGACGGCCCGTGCCCAAGCCTACGATATTGTTCTGAACGGCTTTGAGATTGGCGGTGGCAGTCTGCGGATCCATGAGCCGGAGTTGCAGGCCAAGGTGTTTGAAACGATCGGTTTGTCCGATGAGGAGGCTAACAGCAAGTTTGGGTTCCTGCTTGAAGCCTTTGAGTATGGTGCGCCGCCCCATGGGGGATTGGCCCTGGGGCTCGATCGACTGGTGATGCTGCTGGCGGGTGAGGAGTCGATTCGGGATACGATCGCGTTTCCGAAGACGCAGCAGGCGCGTTGTGTGTTGACGAGTGCGCCGTCGGGGGTGGATGAGAAGCAGTTGAAGGAGTTGCAGGTGGCTTCGACCTATCGGCCTAAGGTGAAGGAGGATTAGTCACTGCGCTGTTGGCCCGCCTAGGGTTAAAACCCGAGGCTAATAGCTAAAACCAGCTAAAGCAGGTTGGAAGAATAGAAGTTAGCCCTCAAATACCTAGCATTCAGGGGGTTAACCCGTTTCAACGGGTTTGAGCTGTTAGCCTGGGATTTTAATCCCAGGTGGGCCATGTGATCGTCGGTTAGCGCGGGTTGTCCAGGCGCGCAGTGACAAGTTTTCTTTCAAAACATCCAAACCCCCAACACCAACGCCCCCACCTCCGTCCACTCGACGATCGCCCCATAGGTATCCCCGGTCTGTCCACCTAAGGCTCGATCGAACCAATCTCCTACAAACAGACCGATCGCCCCACAACCCAAGCCAAACCAGCCGCCCCAGTAGCCGCCTAGGAAGATGGAAAGAAAGAAGAGAGAAAAGAGGTTAACCACGGCGCTGCGGGGCGATCGAATCTGCTGCCGATGGAAAGCCCCTTTGCCCTGGGGTTTGATGTAGGGGTGGCGGACAATAGCGGCCAACTGTGCCCAGCGACTCCAGGCGCAGATGAGCGGTAAGGTCCATAAAGCATCAAGTTCCGATAAAGCCATCACCTTCAAAATCAGAATCAATCCCGCCGCCATCACGCCGAAGGCACCCGATCGACTGTCCGCCATCACCGCTAGGCGGCGATCGTGATCCAACACAGCCAACCCATCCGCCGTATCCATGGCACCATCCAGGTGTAGTCCTCCCGTCACCCCCACCCAGACGGACAAAACAATTGCACTGGTCGTCAAAAAAGGCATGTTGATGACACCTAGCAACATCAGTAGGGCCGCCAACAGTGATCCAAGAAGAAAGCCCACCCAGGGGGCATATCTAGCGATCCCATAGAATCTAGTCCCCCAGGATCCAGGTAGGGGAATGACCGTATAAAATATGACTGCGGCTAAAAATTCTTCTAGGATTACCCTGAAACCGCGACTGGAAGATGAATGATTGTTGTAAGTCTTTTTCAAGATGATTTTTCAAGAGTTAATGAATTTTCCGATATAACCGAAGGAGCTATGACACAATAAAACTACATAAACAACGCCCCTCCCCCACAATTCCAACAAACTGCACATCAAACTTGACCCCACGATACCTAAGAATTTGGAACTTCATATCCTCCCTAAGACATTTTTTCCCAAGGAGGAAGTTGGTTAGAATTCGAGGGTGGCCCGTGAGATTGAGTTAAGTGAGATTCGAACAGCCGAGATCGAATGACTCCCATAAAAGGTCTGCATTTAATAAAGTTGTTACGCCAGGTTTGTTACGAGTCCGTGTTTTGAATTTTCCCTTCAACCATTTACGCGCCCTATTTTCGTTCCCGCCATGAGCCAAGATCAGCCTTCTATCGGTAGAGTCCCCGCACCTTGCATTGTTGATGTGGGTACGATCGTTGATAAGCGAGATATGCAGCGAATTCTCGCTGATGTCAGCCGCGTCCAGTATCAGTATTTCCGGGGTGGTCAGGTGATCCGCTCGGGCGAAGGCTGCATCCTAGAGGTGTTCTCCGACGCCCACAGCTCGACCCTGGTGGCCAACCAAGCTATCTACATCAATGTGTTGAGTTTTGACTATCTAGAACTCTCCCAGATGCCCGACGGCCAGAGCTGCTTTGATTTGATCCAGGAAGACATGAGTCTGCGCCTCCAGCCCCTGAACAATCCCCTCCACAGTCGCCAAGCGCGGCCCCTCAATACAGCGGCCCTGGAAGCCGTGGTGGCCGATGTGCTATCGGCGAGCTGGGATGCCCAGATGGATGATGACGATGTTGAGGGGTTTTAAACCCATTGGCACCCCGCCTCTCCTAGAATGGACTCCGGCCTAATTTTCCCCGCAGTCCCTTGAGCAACTTCTCCTTCCATATCGAAGCCACCTGCAACTGCACCAAAGCACGCGTCGGCACCTTCCACACGCCCCACGGCCCCGTCCACACCCCTCGCTTCATGCCCGTGGGCACCCTGGCCAACGTCAAAACCGTCACCCCGGCCCAGCTCCGCGAAACCGGGGCCGAGATGGTTTTATCCAATACCTACCATCTCCACCTCCAGCCCGGCGAATCGATCGTCCAAGCCGCCGGGGGACTGCACAAATTCATGGGCTGGTCCGGCCCTATGCTGACCGACTCCGGTGGCTTCCAAGTCTTTAGCCTCAGCGAAATGCGATCGATCACCGATGAAGGCGTCACCTTCCGATCGCCCCGTGACGGTTCGATTATTAAACTGACGCCGGAGCGATCGATTCAGATCCAGAACGCCCTGGGAGCCGACGTGATCATGGCGTTTGACGAGTGTGCTCCGCCCGGCGTGGGCCGCGATGTGGTGGAACGGGCCATGAACCGTACCTATGAATGGCTGAAACGCTGTAAGGAAGCCCATGGTCACCCCGCAGATCAGGCGTTGTTCGGCATCATCCAGGGTGGGGAATTTTTGGATCTGCGATCGGAATCGGCGCGGCAGCTCCTGAGCCTGGACTTACCGGGCTATGCGATCGGTGGCGTCAGCGTTGGCGAATCGCCTGAGGTGATCGATCATGTTGTTCAGCATACTGCTCCTCTTTTGCCGCCGAATAAACTGCGTTATCTAATGGGCGTGGGCAGCTACCGAGAAATGGCGCGGGCCGTGGCCGCTGGGATTGATGTGTTTGACTGTGTGATTCCGACAAGGCTGGCCCGCCATGGCTGCGCGTTGGTGGACGGCGAACGCTGGAACCTGAAGAATGCCAAGTTCAAAGAGGACTTCCGGCCCTTGGACGAAAACTGCGACTGCTATGCCTGCCAGAACTTTAGTCGGGCCTATATTAGTCATCTGCTGCGATCGCAGGAACTCCTCGGCTACACGCTGTTGTCAATTCACAACATCACGGAACTGGTGCGATTTACGCAGCGGATGCGATCGGCGATTTTGGCGGGGGATTTTGCCCAGAAGTTTGCTAAGTGGTTGGCTCCTGTGGCTGATCAGACGTCTTAGACCGCAGAGACCTATTAGCCTAGGGTTAAAACCCGAGGCTAATAGGTAAAACCAGCTAAAGCAGGTTAGGAGTACAATCAAATACCTAACAACATTACAACCCAGAAGCACAACCCGTTTCAACGGGTTTAAGCTGTTAGCCTGGGGTTTTAACCCCAGGTGGGTTGTGCGATAAAGGGCAATCCCCGCCGTATCATAGATAAGCTTGAATCCCTAACCACCCACCCATGTCCACGGAACTCCTCGCCGAACTGGAAAACGCGGTCGATCGCCGCCGGAATTTCGCCATCATCTCCCACCCGGATGCTGGTAAAACGACGCTGACCGAAAAACTCCTATTGTACGGGGGTGCGATCCATGAAGCCGGAGCCGTCAAGGCCCGCAAGGAACAGCGCCATGCCACCTCCGACTGGATGGAAATGGAAAAGCAACGGGGGATTTCGATCACCTCCACCGTCATGCAGTTTGACTATCACAACTGCAAAATCAATCTCCTCGACACCCCCGGTCACCAAGACTTCAGCGAAGACACCTACAGAACACTCGCCGCCGCCGACAACGCGGTCATGCTGATCGACACCGCCAAGGGCCTCGAACCCCAAACCCGCAAACTCTTCGAAGTCTGCAAAATGCGGGAACTGCCGATCTTCACCTTCATCAACAAGATGGATCGCCCTGGACGCGGCCCCCTAGACCTGCTCGACGAAATCGAAAAAGAACTGGGTCTGCAAACCTACGTCGTCAACTGGCCGATCGGCAGCGGCGATCGCTTCAAGGGCGTATACGATCGCCGTTTCAAAAAGGTCCACCTGTTCGAGCGCAGCCTGCGCAATAAGCAGGCCGCCAAGGACACGATGATGGATCTTGACGATCCGCAACTCAAGGACCTGATCGACCCCGACCTCTACGACACCTTCATGGAGGAATTGGAGCTGGTCGAAGGCGTCGGCCCCGAGCTGGACATTGAACAGATTCACGCCGGGAAAATGACGCCCGTGTTCTTCGGCAGCGCCATGACCAATTTTGGTGTGGAGTTGTTTCTCGATGCCTTCCTGGAATATGCCCTCAAACCTGGTAATCACCAGAGCACCCAAGGAGAAATCGAACCGACCTATCCGGAGTTTTCCGGCTTTGTGTTCAAACTCCAGGCCAACATGGACCCCAAGCACCGCGATCGCGTCGCCTTTATCCGCGTCTGCTCCGGTAAGTTTGAAAAGGACATGCTGGTCAACCACGCCCGCACGGGTAAAACCGTTCGCCTATCGCGCCCCCAGAAGCTGTTTGCCCAGGATCGCGAGGTGATCGAAGAAGCCTACCCTGGCGACATCATTGGTTTGAACAATCCGGGGATGTTTGCGATCGGTGACACGATCTACATGGGTCAAAAACTCGAATACGAAGGCATTCCCTGTTTCTCCCCCGAACTGTTTGCTTTCCTGCGTAATCCAAACCCCTCAAAGTTCAAACAATTCAACAAAGGTGTTTCCGAACTGCGGGAGGAAGGCGCGGTGCAGGTGATGTATTCCTCGGATGAATCGAAGCGCGATCCGATCCTAGCCGCCGTGGGCCAACTCCAGCTTGAGGTGGTTCAGTTCCGCCTGCAAAACGAATACGGGGTTGAAACCACGGTGGAATGGCTGCCCTACACGGTGGCCCGTTGGGTGGATGGGGGTTGGGACGCCCTGAATAAGGTGGGCCGGATTTTCAACACCCTCACCGTGAAGGACAGTTGGAACCGTCCTGTGCTGCTGTTTAAGAACCAATGGAACTGCCAGCAGCTCGAAGGCGATCATCCTGAGCTGACCCTGAGTTCGATCGCGCCCTTGGGTTCCGGGAAAGAGGCGATCGCTCTCTAAAAAGAATATATCTACCAAACCCATTGGGTATCCTGAAAGGACTACCGTTTCAACAAAAGGTTTGGTTATGAGCTTCCAGGGGTCCACACCAGAACAGCAACTTGAATCCGGCCTCGCGGCTGTCGATCGCCGCGACTACAAAACCGCCATCCCCCTACTCCAGGAAGCCACCCGCCACCTCCCCCTCCACAGCGAACCCCAAACCAAGGGCCAGATGGCGCTGGTCAAAGCCTATCGACGCACCCAAGATCCTCAGAGTGCGATCGCCCTCCTCAACCAGCTCAAAAACCACCCCAACCCCCAAGTCACCACCTGGGCCACCAACAAACTCGCCGATCTGCAATCCCCCACCCTCGCCCCCGTCACCACCAAAACCCGCCGCCGCGCCCCCAATCTTTCCTCCAACACCGACAGCAGCGGCCAAACCAATAGGCAACCCAACGGTCAAAACAACAATCAAACCACCGACAACAGCGGCGAACCCACCCTCGCCCAACCCGAGCCCTACAGGCCCGCCCCGCAGCCCCAGCGCAACGCCCCCGCAGCCAAAACCTGGACTCCGATTGCGCCCCTGCCGCCTGCAAAACTCCAACAGGCCCAAATCGCCGCACTGCTCGCCTTCCCCCTCATCCCCTACGCAGTCCACGGCCTCTGGTTCCTGATCAGCTACTTCTGGTTCCGCCTCGCCACCTCTACCCTCGGCTGGCGCATGACGATCGTCAGCTACGAACCCAGTCTCCCCGGCCCCTTCCAGTTCATCCTCAACGCGATCGTCAACAATTTCAACGGGCCAAAACCCCTCTCCTGGCTGGGCCTGGGCTTGGACCTCCTGCTCGTCGTCAGCATTCTCTGGATCGCCGCCCCCTGGATTCTCCAGATCGGCCTGCACAAGCTGTTCGGCCTGAAACAACTGAACGGTCAAGCCCTCAGCCACTACAGCGAACCCGCCTATCGCCTCCTCCAACGGGGCACCCAGCAGACCCGCATCCCCTTTCCGGACCTGGGCCTGCTCCCCACGGAGGTCCCGCTGATCTTCAGCTACGGCTCCCACATCCCCGCTTTTCCCTTTACGCGATCGCCCCAAATCGTCATCAGCCAGGGCCTAATCAACAGCCTCACCCCCGAAGAACTCGCCACACTCTACGGTGCAGAACTCGCCCACCTCCAAAACCGCAGCGCCGCCATCCTTTCCTGGATCGTCGGCCTCCTGCAAATCCCCTACAGTCTCTACTGGGGTGCGGCAAAACTGGGCGATCGCCTCCTGCTCCAAGCCCAGTCCGCCGTCCCATGGCAAGCCTGGGGTTTAACTATACTCGCCTACCTCCTCGCCTTTATTTCATCCCTCAACTACGCAATCTTCTGGACCCTCCGCTGGTCCGGCCTCTGGCTCAGCCGCGAGCGCCAACCCCAGGGCGATCGGACCGCCACCAACCTAACTGGCGACCCCAACGCCCTGACCCGTGCCCTACTCAAGTATCTACAAGCCACCAGCACCACCATCCAAACCCAGGGCGAAACCCACCCCCTTCTCGAAGCCCTAGAACTCCTCCTCCCGGTCAGCTATCGCGCCGCCCTCAGCCTCGGCAGTGGTTTGACCCAAAGCGCCCCTGAAGCCCTACTCAACTGGGACCTATCCAACCCCCACCGCCACTGGCTCAACCTGAACAACCCCAACAGCCTCCTGGGCGATCGCCTCCTCCGCCTCACCCAATACAGCACCAACTGGAACCTAGAACCCGAACTCCAGCTCACTCCCACCCGCTCCATCCCCAATGCCAAACGCATCCTTCTCCAAGGTGCCCCCTACTGGGGCATCGTCTTTGGCTACAGCCTCGCCACAATCTGTTGGCTGATTGCCTGGGCGGGCTACTGGCTCAAAATGCCCCAGCTCGCCTGGCTCGGCAGCGACTTCAAACTCTTCATCGGCATGCCCCTGGTCGGCTGGGGCCTCGGCACCATCCTGCGGTTCAATCAGTTCTTCCCCGACATTCCCATGAATTGGTTTCGCTCCGGTTCCCAGGAAGCCGACACGACGATCGCCGACCTCCTAGAGGATCCGCTTGCCCTTCCCCTAGATGCCCCTCGATCAGTCCTCCAGGGCCAACTGCTGGGCCGCCAAGGGATTGCCAACTGGTTTGGCCAGGATCTGATGATCGAAAGCGATCGCCAACTGCTCAAGCTCCACTACTGCACCCCCATGGGTCCCCTCGGCAACTGGGCCAGGGGCATCAATCGCCCCGGCGACCTCGTCGGCAAAACCGTCAGCATCGCTGGCTGGCTACGCCGGGGGGCCACGCCTTGGTTCGACCTAGAGCAGCTCCGCACAGACCAGGGCCGGACCAATCGGGGCAGCCATCAAATCTACTCCACCGTCATTGCCATGCTGGCGATCCTATTTGGTATTCTCTACTGCGGACTCTCGAAGAACTTCTAGAGATAAATAGAAAAGATAGAGTTGCTGTTTTTGGCAAGCACAGTTACAATTCTTTACAAGGAGTAACAAGCCCGTAGGTTTAAATGCCCTGCGACATGTCTAGACTTCCTCTCTTGAGATTTTGAGCCGATCGCTAAGCCGTTTGGTGGTCTCCAGGTTGTTCAGCATCAGGTTTTCTTCTCCCAACACAGCAAGTTAAGCCAGTCCTTCGGCGTCGTGTCAGCACCGCACCGAAAGGCTGGTTTTTATTTTGACTTAATCTTTGTCGGAGATGCTCTATCGCTTGGGTATGGGGCGTGATACCTTTATGAGGTATTGTTTTTGTGGTCCTCGATGATGGGCTAATGGTACGAGGTCACCGTAACTCGATTTCAGTCGAGGAGAGCCTCTGTAACCCCGTATCAGCTTGGCTCACAGCTTGTTTAACATCAACGCTGGTGCCCTGGTACCTCAGTTTTTTAAGATTCACCGTCTGGAGGCTGCTTCTAATGTCTGTTCGTTTATACGTTGGTAACTTGCCTGAAGATGTCGATCGTCAAGTTTTAGATGATGCTTTTGCTGAAGCTGGGACCCCGGCAACCATTAAGCTAATCACCGACCGCAAGACCAATAAGTGTCGCGGGTTTGGGTTTGTGACCGTGAAGACCGATGAGGAAGCGGACCAATTTATTGAGAAATTCAATGGTCTGGCGATCGGCGAAATTTCCCTCAAAATTGAGAAGGCCCTCCCCCGTGCCAAGGGTGAAGAGGAGGATGCTGCGCCTGTCGCTGCCCCGACTCCAGCCAATGCCAATAAGGCCCGCAGCGGCAATAAGGGCGGTGGGAATAAGGGCGGTGGGAATAAGCAACAGCAGCGCAGTTCCACGGGGGACCTCGAATCCATGCAGCCCGATCCCCGTTGGGCTTCGGCCCTGGAGCAGCTCAAGCAGCAATTGGCTGCCACCAGCTCCTAGTTGTCTAGATCAATCATCCCGCCGCAACCTTTGAATGGGCTTGTTTGTCCCAGGATAAAGTTTCTGCGGGATAATTGTAGGTAAGGTTTATCGATCGCGAGGCAATCCATGGCAGTTAAGAAAGGCGAAATGGTGCGGGCAATCCGCGCAAAGCTGGAAACCAGTATCGAGGCGCAAGCTAGCGATCAGCGGTTCCCAAGCTATCTGTTCGAGTCGCCAGGGGAGGTTCTAGATGTCCGGGGTGACTACGCCTTCGTGAAGTTTGGCAAGGTGCCGACGCCGAATATTTGGCTCCATGTTGAGCAATTAGAGACGTTTAAGTAAATTTCAATCCATAAAAAAGGAGCGATCGCCGGGGTTTTCATCCTAGCGATCGCTCCTTTTTTGGATTCAAACTTCAGCGTTCATACTTCTAGATCCCCAAACGCTGGTAGACCTGATCAAGGTTGGTCAGATGGTGGGTGGCGTCAAAACAGTCGGCGATCTCGCTTTGACTCATCAAAGCTGTGACCTTGGCGTTCTCTTCCACGCGGGCACGGAAATTGCCGCCTTCGACGTTCCATTCCGTATGGGCGCATTCCTGGACGATTTTGTAGGCCTCTTCGCGGACCATGCCCTTCGCCACCAGCGCCAACATCACCTTCTGGCTAAACACGACGCCGCCGTAGAGGTTCATGTTGCGCTGCATGTTTTCGGGATAGACCAGTAGATTCTGAATCAGATCCGTCGTCTCCACCAGCATGAAGTGAGTCAGGATGCAGGCGTCGGGAAAGGCCACCCGCTCCACGGAACTGTGGGAAATATCCCGCTCATGCCAAAGCGCAACGTTCTCCAGGGCCGCCACCGCATAGCCCCGCAGCAGGCGAGCCATCCCGGTCAGGCGCTCCGATCGAATCGGATTACGCTTGTGGGGCATGGCCGAGGACCCCTTCTGCCCCTTAGAGAAAAACTCCTCCACTTCCAACACATCCGTGCGCTGCAAGTTGCGAATTTCCACCGCAAACCGCTCCATGGAAGCCCCCAACAGGGCAATCCCATTCATAAAGTCGGCATGGCGATCGCGGGAAATCACCTGGGTCGAAGCCGTGTCCGGCTCTAGCCCGAGGTTTTGACAGGTGATCGCTTCGATTTTGGGATCGATACTCGCATAGCTGCCCATGGCCCCGGAGATCTGACCCACGGCCACAGTTTTCTTCAGGGCACAGAGGCGATCGCGGTGGCGCAGCATTTCCGCCAGCCAGCCAGCGAGTTTAAACCCAAAGGTAATCGGCTCGCCATGGATCCCGTGGGAGCGGCCAATCATCACCGTATTGCGGTGCTGCTGGGCCTGGTAGCGAATGGCTTGGATGCATTCTTCTAGCTTCTTCGAGATGATGTCGAGACTGGTGACGATCTGCAAAGAAAGGGCCGTATCCAACACGTCCGAGCTGGTCATGCCCAGGTGAATGTAGCGACCCGCATCCCCCACGTACTCATTGACGTTGGTCAGGAAGGCAATCACATCATGCTTGACTTCCTTTTCGATTTCGAGGATGCGATCGATCCTAAAGTCAGCCTTTGCCTTAATTTCCAGGGCCGCCTCCTTCGGGATATAGCCAAGTTCTGCCTGGGCTTCACAGACAGCAATTTCCACCTGTAGCCAGGTTTGGAATTTATACTGGTCGTTCCAAATTTCGCCCATTTCAGGCAAGGTATAACGCTCGATCACAGGATTCGCTCACGGCCAAAAGAACAGCAAACCATTGTACGTTGTCGCGGTGACGTTTTAGGCGTTGATCTTCATGGCCTTCGCCAATTCCGCCGCCACGAGAGGACGGGAGAATTCAGGCGGCGGCAGTTCGCCGTTGCGCAGCATGTCGCGGACCTTGGTGCCGGATAGGTGAACCCGCTGGTCGGGGGTGCTGGGACTGGTTTTGGTGGTGGCCATGGTGTTGGTCACCTTGCAGTAGAAGGCATGCTCGAACTTCAAGGGAATGATGCCGATCGCATCCGGATCAAACTCATCAAAAATATGCTGGGCATCAAAGGTGCCGTAGTAGTCCCCCACGCCCGCATGGTCGCGGCCCACAATAAAATGGGTGCAGCCATAGTTCTTGCGAATCAAAGCGTGGAAAATTGCTTCGCGCGGCCCGGCATAGCGCATGGCCGAGGGATTAATCCCCAAAATGACGCGCTCCTTGGGGTAATAGTTCTCGATCAAAATCTCGTAGCAGCGCATCCGAATGTCAGCGGGGATGTCATCATCCTTGGTTGCGCCCACCAAGGGGTGCAGAAACAAACCATCGACAATTTCCATGGCGCACTTTTGGATGTACTCATGGGCGCGGTGGACCGGGTTGCGGGTCTGGAAACCGACGATGGTTTTCCACCCCTTTTCCTGGAAGGCGGCACGGGAGATCGCCGGATCGAGCTGATAGGTGGGAAACAACGGATGCGGATCGCGCTGCAACAACCAAATTGGCCCCGCCAGATTGATATTGCCCTGATTGTAAACAACGGCCACACCAGGATGCTTTTCTTCATCGGTGCGATAGACATTCACCGCTTCCTTTTTCTTGTCGTAGCTAAACTTCTCCGTCAGCTCCAACACCCCAATGTAGTTCCCTTGGCTGTCATCGAGCCGGACGAGGTCACCTTCTTTGAGGGGAGCCGCCACGGCCTCGGTCACCGACAGCGTAATCGGCACGGACCAGGGCAACCCATTCGCCAAATGCATATTGACCACCACGCTGTCGTAGTCAGCCTGACCCATGAAACCCTTCAGAGGACTAAAGCCGCCAATGGCGATCATCTGCAAATCAGAGACAGCCCGTTCATCGAGACTGACGCGGGGCAAGGATTCTGCCTTGGATAGAAACGCCGCTTTCTGGTCCGCCGTTGCAGTGCGGTTGATCAATTCACCGCCGTGGGGCGCGATCGCATCGGTAAGCTTGTAGGACATGCTCTCAGTTCGTAGGGTTAAATACTCATTTCCCGATCATCCTATCAGCAAGGGGACAGCAAAAAAACTGCGCCCGCATCGCCTATTGCGGCCACAATAGTTCCATGGCAATAAAAGACTCATGGGAAGCGTAACTCTCTTTAGCCTAATGGTCGGCGCGCTGGGCTTGCAGGCAACTGCCCTGGGCTTCCATGTGCGATCTCGGGAACAGCAACAAGCCAAGCAGCAGGACGAGGAGGAAACCTTGACCCCCTACGAATCTCAGGAGACCGTGGTTTCGACAGGTAAAAGCCGGCGCGATCGCAAGGATAAGGATCCGCGCTTGGTGGGTTGGGAGTTTAAAATTGTGCGGGCCAACCGGGATTTGTTTCGGGACCCGGCAGTGATGAAAAAGCTGTGCGATGAAGAGCGATCGCAGGCTGGATTTTACTAGAAAAGCTCGATGACCATCGGATTCGTTTCAAGCGTCCGATCGCGATGCGAGAAGTGATTAAAGCGGAAATGTTATCTTTTGATCCCTATCGCACCCACTATGGGCCGACGGGGAATGGGCGATCGATCTTGATCGGTTTCGCGGCGATCGTAGCGATCTTACTGCCAGCATTGTTGGGGTTTGGGCTAGTGATGAGTTTGCCCAACCAACTGTTGCAGCAGCAAAACCAAAAGTAGGCGGCCGTTAAAAACTGGGTTCTAGGCGCGATCGGGCCACATCTCGAATCAACGGCAGCTTGGCCTCAAGGTAGAGGTCCAGGGCGTTGCGGGCATCGGCATCCATGATGCTGCTGTCCTGCATTTGCCTTGTAAGCCGCTGAACTAGGGGACCATCTTCGAGATTGAGGAGGAGGGTCGCTTGGGTTCCTTCGACTAGGAGCCAAAGCTGACGCATCAGGACGGGGTGAATTGAAAACATACTATCAAACCTTAAGAGATTTGGAAGGCTCCCCTAAGATAGACACTATCCATGGTAGAAAACCGGACTTCACACAATTCGCAACAAGATGTTCGGTTTAGACACAAAGAAGGGGGCAACTTAGCCCCCCTTCTCATAATCCTCTAACCGCTTTGAGCTAGACCTTTGAGGGCTTTTTCCCATAGGCTTCAAAGGTCTCTTTGATGAATCGGATGTAAAGGTGCTTGAAGGTAGACTTCAAAACACGGGGGGCGCCAAAATCGATCGCCATCATCTGGGTCGGCAGCTTCCAGTCGTCGATGGCCAGGTCCTCGGGGCGCGAGAGGACAAAGTCGATGGCTTCCAGATCAAAGTTGAGGCCAAGGGTTCTGGCCGCCCGCTGGGTCGGCACAGTTTCCGGATCCACCTTCAGAATGGCAAGCATTGCCTGATCGAGGGCGAAGACATTGCCCGAGGCAGCCAGTACACCCAGTTCCTTAGGTTCCCCCGCACTAGGCCCGTTGCCTTCATGGCCGAGGATGCCATCGACGATTGTTAAGTCGGGATCGATCGTCCGGGCGGTCTCCACCAGCATCAGACCGAAGCGATCGGCATCCTTACCCGCTTCCATATGCCACCAGGCCTTCATTTTGCCGGGCACACAGCCAAACAGGTTTTTGACGCCCATCGTCATGGTGAGCTGCATGTGGGATTTGACCTTGGGCAGATTGATCACCACATCGGCTTCCATCACTTCCTTCGACAGCAGCAGATGGTTGAAGTTTTCGCCGACGGTGCTGTAGCGCTTGCCCTTGAATTCGACGATCGGGACATCAAGCTCTTCGCAGATCGGCAGGTAACCATTGGCCTTGGCCACACCGCGCGCCGAGCCAAAGGCCGGGCCATCTCCCAGGAAAGGTTTGCCACCCGCCTGCTGGACAAGTTTGGCGACGCAATAGACGATTTCAGGCCGGGTGACACATTCCTTGGTGGGTCTGGCCCCGGTCAGGAGATTGGGCTTTAGGAGAACGCGATCGCCCGGTTTCACAAAGTGTCCGATGCCGCCTAGGGGCGCGAGGAGCTGCTCAATCTGGCCCATGAGCAGGTCGATCTCGTAGCTCGTAGATTTTAGAAGACTGACAGAGGGTTGCATGGCGAGTGGAAGTAGGAGGTAGGAAGGCTGAACGCGGAAAACGCTTTCTGATTCCGCCTTCAGCGTTCCGCATTCACCCTTTAGTATGGCGGATTGCCCCCTAGGGCGACAAATATTCCTTTAATTTGCTATGCAAGTCCGTTCCACTGGTCTGGGGCGTAAACTGCGGAATCACCGTCGAAGATTTTGCCGTCGTTTCGACAGCCTCCTCCTCCGATCGCCCCTCTCCCATCACCTGCCGCTTCCCTTGATCGCTCGCCTGACCTAGACGGGCCTCCGCCTGATCCACCACCGCATCCACCGATCGCTGGATTGGAATGGCCTTCTGAATGGCCCGCGACAGCGCCTCCAGGGGGGTTAGTTCCGGTGAGACCTGACGGATTTGGGCGGCGAGGGCGGCGATCGCGCTCTTCTCTGGGGCCACTTCCAGGGGGGCGGCGGGGTCCGAGGGCAGGCGCTGGGGCAGGCGATCGCAGACCAATTGCTCAAAGTCGCGCCCGTAGAGGGGCTGGGGCTGCTGACGGCGCTGCCAAAAGAGCAGAATCTGTTCCACGGACACCGCCTTATAGCGGCCCTGATACAAAGCCTCGATCACCGCCGCCGGAATCCAGGGGGCCGGATAGGTGATCAGCCAGTCGTAGAGCTGCAATTCCACATCCCGCACAGTCAGATCAAAACTGTAGTAGCGCAGCAAATTAGCCGCCTTCACCAAGTAGTGATTGGCTAGCACGGCCGATCGCATGTCAGCTTCTAGAAGTGGAGGAGGGGTGGACACGGCTAAAACGGGATTTTGGTAAAGACTTACCCCAATTCTAGCCGATGCAATCTCGGGCGATCGCCTATCTTCCCCCTAGGAGACCCAACGATACCAAGCAAACTGCATCGTCAAGAACATCAACAACAGCGTCGAAGCGATCAAGACGGGCCAGCGCATCAACCCAGGCCGCGCCAAAAATACGCCAAAGGCAATGGACAAACCCGGCAACACATATAGATAGCGCATCAAGCCCTCCGTTGAATTCGAGGCCATTAACAGCGCTAGGCTAATGGCGGTATAGGCCTGGAGTTCGGGCATGAATTCCCACCAATAGTGCCAAAGAAATCCAAGGGAGGCCAAAATGATGCTCATTCGCATCCACGCCCCCATTTGGGGATAACCCATCCGTTCCACCAGAAGCTTCCAGCTCACGACACCCTCTCCCCAACTTTGGTGGCTGGCGATCCAGGCCCAGGGATGGCCAAATTGACCGCCGCAATACAGGGTGAATAGGACCGTGCTGATGGCCATGGCGCCCGCACCGAGATAGGCAATGGGGGGGCGCTTCTGCCGCCAGCTAATCCACAGCAGCGCAGGTACAATCAGTAAACCCGGTGGTCGGGTGGCTGTCATCAAAATGCCCCAAAATGTGGCCCAGCCATAGCACCGTCGATGGAAGTAATACAGTGCTCCCAGGGTGGACAGTAGAAAGAGCGATTCCGTATAGGCCACCACCGAAAACACAGCACAGGGCATAAACCCCAGCCCCACTAGACTCCATCCAGCAATGTTACTGCCGTGGGTCTCCTTAACCCAATGGTACAAAACATACATGGCACCAAGGCAGGCGAGATTGCTGATGATTGTCCCGGCGATCGCATAGGGCAATCCCAATTTCATCAAGGCCCAACACAGTAGGGGAAACGCTGGGAAAAACACGATGGTCGCCCGGCGATCGACCCCATGGTCATAGTCATAGCCAAATTGGGCGATCTTCTGATACCAGGCCCCATCCCAATGGGCAAACAAACTCCAGCCCGTTTTGGGCACAAAGTCATTCACCCAGCCGACGATCGGGTCCCAATAGCCATCGATCGGCCAATGCTTACCCGGTGCAATCCATTGCAGTACGAAAATAACTAGGCCTCGACTCAGAAGCCAGGTGCCCACAATCCATAAATAATCGCTTTTACTGAGGGCCTGGGGCTCGATGACCTCCGGTCGGTCCTTGACCATCGCCATCGAGCTTGGCATCGGGTTGGACAGAGATGATAGCGGTGGTAGAATCGCTGCGCCCCGACGAGAGGAGTGAATCGTCATAGCAGATCTCCACGTCAAGACAGGATAGGCGAACAAAAACTGACAACTCAACGCTGAACTAGTCTGGCGACCTAACGTTAAATTATTCTTTCTACACCTATTAGACGCCCTGCCCGAAGTTCCGGCCTCCTACGGAAGAGAGACCTTCATGGTGCTGGAAGAGGTATTTTTTTATCTCAGAAAAGGCAAGAGACTATCTCTTGGGGAGGAATCCCCCTGGATATTAATCTCTCTAGAGAGAGACCTAAAAGCGATGCCATTCTATTCCCTGGGGAATTATTCCTTTAGAAGGGCTGCGATGATTGCTTTTCCGCCATTGCGAATCACATCGTCGCACGGTAGTCCCGTTTGTTCCTGGGTGGTTTGGATGGCGGTATAAGCTTCATCTGACGTCATATGGGCGGTATTCAGGGCGATCGCCCCCACTTTTGCACCTGCAAACGCCCCTCCTCCGGCGGCGATGGCTTCGTAGAGGGCGATCACCTTGGGTAGTGGGGGTATGGGAACCTGGGGGAAGTTGCGAATGGCGGTTTGACCAGCGCGGTGGACGAGGACTAGGTCGGTGGGCTGACTGCCACGGATCAGGGGGAGGGTGGCAGTGGAGGCGGGATTGAGTAGGGAGCCCTGGCCTTCGATGTGGAGAATATCCGCGCCTTCGTGGCTTTCCATCACGAGTTTTTCCACGGCCCCGGAGGCGAAGTCCACGCGGATGGCGTCGAGGGCGATGCCGGATCCGGCGATCATGATGCCTGCTTGGCCTGTGCCCAGGAACTGAGATCGCAAGCCGCGAACGATGCAGGCATGGTGCAGGGCCAGACTGGTGGACATCTTACCCACGCTCATGTCAGTACCTACAGTCAGGATACGCTGTTGGGGCAGATTGGCGGCGGCCCCGCTACCGACCTTGAGACCGGGATTTTCCTGGCGCATGTCCCAGAGCTGTTGGCCGGGCTGGAGGAGGTTGCGCAGGTCGGGCTGATCCATGAGTTTGGTATGGAGGCCGTTGGCGATCGAGAGCCCCGCCGCCACTGCCTGCTTCACCTCTAATCGCCAGGGCTCAGGCAAAACACCGCCACTGGGGGCAATGCCGATCGCCAGCCAGTCAGGGTGATGAGATAGCGCCTCCTGGACCGAGGCGACGATCGGCACTGCTAGGTCAATGCCTGTCAGTTGGGCAAAGGACTCTCCAGCGGCTTCTGCATCGATCACAACGGCGATCGACTCGGGCCGAAACCGCACTAATGCGAGGCCCGTCTTGCCTTTATCGCCTTTGATGCCACCGTGGAGCAGGACTGCGATCTTGTCATGGGGTTGAAACATGGTTGTCAGGACCTGAGAGTTGTGAAGCAGTACTTAGGGTTCTCAATCCCGATGGATCAAGCTCTTGCAGATTGTCAACGAGACAACATAGCCCTGACAACTGACTGACAAACCCGCCCACTATTCTATGAATACAGGTGAATGAATGGTAGCGACAAGCAGAGAAGAGTTTTTTTACTTGACTATATTCTGCTTGTCCTTTTTTATGCCTATTTTCTGAAAAGATGAAGTATGAAGTAGGAACGCTGAAAATTTTCCGCCTTCCGCCTTCATCCTTCATCCTTTCCCCCAACCCCATGTCTAGTTTTTCCATCCTGTTGGAAACTGAGAATTTAGCGACGGCCGATCTGCGGGGCCTGACGGAGGCGATCGACTGTCTCGCGGGGCAATCGCCCTCCCCCACGCAGGCCAATGAAGTCCTGATCATCGACAGCGGCGACATCCCAGCCCAGGTCAAAACCCAACTCCTGGACCAATATCCCTGGCTCACCTTCATGGCTGCCCCCGAAGGCACGACCTACTACCAGGCCAAGATGCTGGGTGCCCAAGCCGCCACGGGCGATATCCTGCTCTACTACGACTCCGACTGCATCTACGAACCCAAATGGCTCGAAACCATGCTGGCGACCTTTGCTGAAGATCCGGCCATCCAGGTTGTCGCTGGGGAAACCCGTACCCGAGGCATCGGCCCCTACGGCACAGCCATGGCCCTGGCCTACATCTTCCCCCAGTACTCGGAAGAAACCAAGACCTTCCCCTGCACCCAGTACTATCTCAACAATGTTGCCTTCCGGCGGAACTTCCTCTTGGCCCACCCGATCCCCACGGATCTCCCCCTCTATCGCGGCAACTGTGCTCTCCATGCCAAACAGATTATTGCGGGCGGCGGTCAGATCTGGCGACAACCCCAGGCCCGCGCCACCCATGCCCCACCCAACGGCCTCAGGCACTTCTACTGGCGCTTCCTCCTGATCGGCCATGACCTCTATTGGCAAAAACGACTTGCGAGGGAGATGCAGCTCCAGGTCTCGGGCCAAGGCCAGGAGCGGCGCGATCCAACGGAACGGGGACTGGGGCAAAAACTCCAGGTCCTCGACGATCGCTTCGGCAAACTGATCCGCGCCGATCGCAATCATCTCTTCTGGCTACCCTTGTGTCTGCCCGTGATCGCGGTTTCGACCAGCTTGATCGCCATTGGCTACCAGATCGCGCGGCGCCATCCCCACAGATTGCTCGATCGCTTTGAGACCTCTGGCTTAGGCTAGATTTTCCTGGTCAATTGTGGAAAGAATTCGCTATACTGGGTAAACTTAAGGTTGAACACTTGGGGCTGTAACGGTTTCGACAGGTTGGCGAACGTTACATTGTGATGCAGGTCGAGAGTGAGTCTACTCTCGTTAATCAAGGCTCAAAAACATAGATGCAAACAACATCGTTTCCTTTGCTCGTAAAGCTGCCCCTGTGGCTGCTTAGTCCAAAACCTTAACTTAGGTTCGAGCACGTATGACCCGACTCCGTTAAAGGACATACGCACTAATTAACGCGATGCTATCCAGTGAGTTTCTTTAGTTGTAACTGGGCCAAGATTTAATTAAAGAATCCCCTTCACCGGGACAATGGTGAGTTCCCGTTCTGAGGATTAGATGAACTAAGCCTGTGAATGAGTGGTGTATTAATACCCAGTTTGGACACGGGTTCGACTCCCGTCAGCTCCACTAATCAACCTTAAGGTGAACCTCCATTAATCATGGGGGTTTTTTATTGTAATACTCCGGACATTTTGTGATGAGAGCAATACTCCGGACATTTTGTGATGAGAGGAAACAAGGACTAGACAAAATGAAGTGATCCCCAAAGACTAGACAAAAAAGTAGAGAAATTAAGAGAGTTGCGGGATATCCAAAAAAAAATCCCGTAGGGGCGCATGCGATGCGCCCAAGATTTAAGCGATCACCGATCAACCCTGTCCTGCAACCCATCACAAGTCACCAACCCAATTCGCCAACAGAATCATTCATTCGCGGTGCGTTTAGGCAGCAACGATTAGCGCCCAAATCACGGGGTGATCTGATCGCCGCGCGTATTGTCCTGCAAAGCTTTCAGCTCACCGTTCCTCTGTTCTAGCAACCCTACGCCCGCAACAAGCCCAAACGATCGAACTGGCAAGTCTCCAACAATCGCGCAGATTCCGGAGTGAGCTGGGCCTTCAACTTTAGAATCTCCTGCAACACCGCCAACTCTCGACTGTAGGATTCCTGCAAGGAAATCAGGGTTTCCGTTTGAACCGTTGTACCGTTGTTGCGTAATAAATAGATAACTAAATTGAGATTCGATAGCGGATTGCGCAATTCCTGATAGAAGAAATTCAACAATCCATCATGGTGACTGGCATTATAGGCTAATCCCGTGGTCGGTGCATTAGAAGGCTCAAGGGTTTCCTGGAGCGCCGCCTGCTTGGCAAACCTTGCCGCTATTGCCCCCAACAATTCCTCCCCCGAACAGGGCTTTTGCAAATAGTCATCGGCCCCCAATTCCATGCCATAGCGGAAATCCGCCTTAGTACTGCGCGCCGTCAGAAAAATAAACGGCAAGGTCGCCGTCTCCGATTGCTGGCGCAGTTGGGTCAGTACCTGATAGCCATCAAGTTCCGGCAGATTCACATCACACAGGATCAAATCCGGACCCGCCGATCGCGCCAACCCTAAACCCTCCTGACCATTATCCGCATACAGCACCTCAAACCCCTCGGCCTCCAGCAGATCCAACAGTGAATCCCGAATCGCCTGCTCGTCCTCAATAACTAGAATTTTTCTCATCGGCCTGCACCCATTCGATCGGAAGTGTAACGGTAAAAATACTGCCATGGCCGGGCTGACTTTCCAAGGCAATCTGGCCGCCCTGGACCTCAACACATTGCTTAACAATCGACAACCCCAAGCCCGTCCCCGGAATCCGTTTCACATTGCTCCCCCGAAAGAAAGCTGTAAACAGCTGGGCCTGATCCGCCTCCGGAATCCCAATCCCCTGATCCTGTATTCGCAACACCGCCGTCTCGTCCCCCAACAGTAGACTAAAGGCGACTTCCGCACCCTGGGGAGAATACTTAATTGCATTGGAGAGCAGGTTCGTCAGAATGTGACGCAGGAGTTTCTCATCGAGGCGGATGCGGGAATTGAGCGAGATTGGGTGGCTGCTCTGCTGGGTAAAGGCGATCGCGTCATGGTCCGTCTGGAGTTCGTCAATCACTTCGCGGCAGAAGTCTACGAGATCGATCGGCTGGGGACAGCAGACCAGTTTCCCGGCGTCGGTTTCGCCGATCACCAGCACATCATCGAGCAGCAGATTCATCCGTTTGACCGCAGTGTGGATGCGCTGGAAGTAGCTTTCGCGCTTTTCGCGGGTGACTTCGCCGCCGTAGCGTTGGAGGAGTTCGCTGGAAAACAGGATGGCGTTGAGGGGATTGCGGAATTCGTGGGCCACGACGGCAACGAGGCGGGACTTCATCTCCACCTGTTCGTGGAAGCGATCCACGAGGGTGAGGCGATCGCTGGCCAGATCCAGCAGGGTTTGTAAATCTTGGAGGTCAATGACGGCCTGGGGACTGTCACCTAGGAGGACGCTCTGGGGGGAGGAGATGATTTGGGGAATGGGTAAACCGAGGGCTGCGACTTGTTCAGTCAGAGCTGCGGGTACCGATCGCCCTGGGGCCTCGATCAGGATTGAGTTGTCTAGCATGATGCACTTAATACGCTAAAACGGACGATTTTCAGGATGCAGATATCGTAGCCGTGTTTCTGAGAATGGAGGATCAAAACCTAGGGCGTTTAGACCTAGACCCTGGATAATCCGCTCTCTATCAGTCGATTGGCTTAAGTGTTCCCCAGAGAAAGGCGGGAGAAACAGGGATCTTGGGATTATTTTCTCGGGGTTTTTACGGAGATTCGGCATAATGGAGGTTGGTCCCAGACAAACCCGCCATGGCACGTTCTAGTATTCTGACCTACGATCGCGGGACGCTGATTCTCCATCCACCACCCAAGGGCAAGGCTTGGGTGGAGTTTGCTACGTGGGACGATCGGATTGAGAAGTTTCGCATCCCAGCTTGGCAGTATCGGCATTTGGTGCTGGCGCTGAAGGCGGAGGGGGTGGAGCTGGTGGACAAGGCGCGAGGCTATGGGGATCTGGAGCTGACCTTTGGGGCCTACCGGGAACCCTACAGTCACCAGCAGGAGGCCCTGGATGCTTGGAAGGCGGCGGGGCGCAATGGCTTTGTGGTGCTGCCGACGGCGGCGGGGAAGACGTACTTGGCCCATTTGGCGATCCAGGCGACTAGGCGGAGCACGTTGATTTTGGTGCCGACCCTGGATTTGATGCACCAGTGGTATGCGGGGTTGCTCACATCGTTTCCGGATTCGGATGTGGGGCTGTTGGGGGGTGGGTCGAAGGATCGATCGGCCATTTTGGTTTCGACCTATGATAGTGCGGCGATCCATGCGGAGACCTTGGGAAGTCAGTATGGTCTGCTGGTTTTTGATGAGTGCCACCATTTACCGACGGATTTCAATCGGGTGATCGCCGATTTTTCCCTGGCGCCGTTTCGATTAGGACTGTCGGCGACACCGGAGCGATCGGATGGCCGCCACGAGTTGCTGACGGAATTGATTGGACCGGAGTTGTACCGCAGGAGTGCCGAGGAACTATCAGGATCGGCCCTCGCGCCCCATGATTTGGTGCAGATTAAGGTGACGCTTTCGGAGGAGGAGCGATCGCGCTATGACGAATTAATGGCCCTGCGCAATCAGTTTTTAAAAGATGCCAAGATTTTTCTCGGGACATTGGAGGGTTGGCAGCGGTTTGTGGGGGCGAGTGCACGATCGACCCAAGGTAGACGGGCGATGCTGGCCCACCGGGAGGCGCGATCGATTTCCTTTGGGACGGAGGCGAAGATTCGGGTGCTAGGGGAATTATTGGAGCGGCATTATCCCGATCGCACATTAATTTTCACCGATGACAATGCAACGGTTTATCGAATTTCCAATGCGTTATTAGTGCCAGCAATTACTCACCAAACGCCTGTAAAGGAACGCCATGAGATTTTACAGCGGTTTCGATCGGGGGCCTATAACGTGTTAGTTGCCTCCAGGGTTTTGAATGAAGGGGTGGATGTACCGGAGGCGTCTGTTGCGATCGTGCTTTCGGGTACGGGTTCCATTCGGGAGCATGTGCAGCGTTTAGGGCGGGTATTGCGGCGGGGGAGCGATCCGACTAAGCGGGCGGTGATGTATGAGGTGGTGGCGGAGGATACGAATGAGGTGGGGGTGTCAAAGCGGCGCTATGCCGAAGGAAAGGGGCCAAAGCAGTTGGAGGTTTTGCCGGGAAAGAAGGTGGAAAAAGGAAAGTCTGGGCAGAAGACGAGTTATCCCAATGCGCGGCCTAGGGTACCGAGGGCGGCGGAGGATTTGGGGGATTGGGACGGATAGAGGCGGAATAGGTATGCGAAGAATCCAGGCCCTGTGATGCGATCGCATAATCCACTGACAACGCGATCGC
>JAAUSA010000219.1 GCA_012031975.1 Alkalinema sp. RU_4_3
ACACCGCGCCTTCAGCTCCCGCTGCAACCCCTCGCAGTCCCCCATCCCAACAAACCGATAAAATGCTGCTACAACAAAAGCCATGGCCCTCGACCCACCTCAACATGTCGTTTGGATCTTAAGCCAAATCCCGCCCAAAAAATGCCAATAAAAAACCGACAGTATCCTTAACGAACTCTGTCGGCCAGTCGTGTGTTCCCTGTTGATGACTCGGCTAAAGTTGAGTCCTTTTTATTATGCGCAAAACCAGAGCAATTTAAAGAGATCCTTGTCACATCAATCACGTGATCTAGATCACATACAGGCAAGTCAGATTGTGAAACGCATACGAAATAGGAGTTTCCGAAAAGCGATCCGTAACAATACGGGGGAGGTCGAGGCTAGAAAAGATGATTCCGTAATTCTACTGTTTCTTTACGGAAGTTGTATCCGTGTAAAGCAAACAATTTATCACACAGAGTACGTAGCAAACCCCTCCACAGACCGCACAAATAGCTCAACGCCAAGGGCCAAGGCAGTTTCGTCGAAATCGAAGCGGGGATGGTGGTGGGGATAGGCCAGACCGCGATCGGCATTGGCGGATCCTAGGAAGAAATAGCAGCCGGGGACCTTTTGAAGGAAGAAGGCCATGTCCTCGCCGCCCATGGTCTGGCACTGGGGCGTCACACCCAGGGGAGACTCCACCACCGATTCCGCCACCTGTCGGACCAAGGCCGCCATGCGGCTGTCGTTGATCAGGGGGGGGTAGTAGACCTGGTAGTCAAAGCTGTAGGTCGCACCATGGCTTTGGCAGAGCCCCGCGATCACCTGCTCGATCCGCTGCTTGAAGTAGTCCTTGTACTTGTGATTGAAGTAGCGGACGGTGCCGCTGAAGCTGGCGCTATCGGCGATCACATTCACAGCGGTGCCAGCGGTTAGCTTGCCGACAGTGACGACGGCGGACTCGATCGGGTCAATGTTCCGAGCGACGATCGTTTGCAATGCGGTGATGATCTGGGCGGTGACGACGATCGAGTCGATGGTTTGCTGGGGAATAGCGCCATGGCCGCCCTTGCCCTGAATGGTGCAGTGGAAGGTTTCGACCGCCGCCATCAAGGCACCTTCGCGGACGCCCACGGTACCCAGGGGCAGTTGGTTCCACAGGTGTAGACCCACGATCGCATCCACATCGGGGTTCGCCAAGACGCCCGCTTCGATCATCGGGGCAGCGCCGCCGGGGCCTTCTTCGGCGGGCTGGAAGATGAATTTGACGGTGCCGGGGAAGGAGGTTTGGCTCAGGTGGTAGGCGGTGCCGAGGGCGATCGCCACATGGCCGTCATGGCCGCAGGCATGCATCTTGCCGTCGTGGAGGGAGCGGTAGGGGACGTCGTTGGCCTCCTGTATGGGCAGGGCATCCATGTCGGCGCGGATGGCAAGGGTGGGTCCGGGGCGATCGCCCTTGAGGATCGCCACGATGCCTGTCTGGGCAATGCCTGTGGTGTGGGGGATCTGCCATTCGGTCAGCTTTGTATGGATGAAGTCGGCGGTCAGGGTTTCTTGGAAGCCCAGTTCGGGCCGCTGGTGCAGATGCCGCCGCCAGAGGGAGAGCTGGGGCAGGAGCTGACGGATGGGCAAGCGGACCTGGGAGAGATGGCCGGGCAATACCGTGGGTAATGCGTTCATGGAGGGAAACACTCGCGATATGATTTCTGGGTACTTTTGATTTTAAAGGATGCCCATGAAACTCAGTGAAGTCGTGCCTTGGGGCCGGACATTGGCGGAATATGAGGCGATGTTTCGACTGTCTGCCGAGGACATGGGGAAGCCGATTCTGGGCTGCGGCGACGGTCCGGCCAGCTTCAATGCGGAAATGACCGCCCTGGGCCACAAGGTGGTGTCCATCGATCCGGTCTACCAGTTCTCCACCGAGGAGATTCGATCGCGCATCGAGCGCACCTACGACACGATCATCTCCCAGGTAAAACGCAACACCGACAACTATGTCTGGAAAAATTTCCCTGATGCAGACACCCTTGGCCAGGAGCGGATGGCGGCGATGGAGAAGTTTTTGGCGGACTATGAGACAGGTAAGGCCCAGGGGCGCTATATTGCTCAGTCCGTGGCGGAATTGGATCTGGGCGATCGCAAATTTGACCTAGGGCTTTGCTCGCACTTTTTGTTTTTGTATTCTGAGCTGTTTTCCCTGGAATTGCATCACCAGTCCATTGAGAAATTACTCTCCGTCTGCCAAGAGGTGCGAATTTTCCCCCTGCTCAAACTCGACTGCACCCCTTCGCCCCATCTGGCACCCGTGATGCAGAAACTGGCTGACCAGGGCTTTGACGCGGCGATCGAAACGGTGGACTATGAGTTCCAAAAGGGGGGCAATCAAATGCTCCGTATCCGGCACAAATAGGCTGAGGGGCGCGTCAAATACATTCGGCGCGCCCCGACTGACCAGGCGAAATTGTCATACTTAAGGTCTTTTCCTATGCCAGTTAAAGGAGTGACACAGGATATTTTTCTACTTAGGCTGTATTTTTTATTAAAATTTGGGTCCAATTTAAAATCCGGACTAAATACTTACTTCTCTATCCTAGGGAATAGTACTTTTTATACATCGCGTTCTGCGGTCAGGTTGCTCCGCAAGCCGCTATATCTTGAGAAACACTACGTCTGAAGAAATAGACGGTAGCTCTACCTTCTGACAGAGTTCATTCATTGATGAGAAGGACTAGCACCCATGAAACGTTTTATCCAGGTTTTGATGGCTTCGATGACTATGCCCCTAGGTCTGTTGATAGCAGCGCCAGTCCAAGCGGCAACCTTTACAGAAGTGACTGATGCCGGGGAATTGCTCAATACGGCGGCGATCGTGGGCATTGTCACAGAGATTAATGGCGCTGTATCCGAGTCCAGTGACATTGATTTGTTTAGGCTGACGATCGATCAAACAGGCCTAACCACTTTCGATGCAACTCCCGCCGACAATGGTCCTCAGCTCAATATCAACATGTTTCTCTTTAATGAGCAGGGAAATCCTCTATTTAGTCTGGAGCCAGTGGATACGAATGAGATGAAGTTTGATTTTGCGACAACCGCAGGGACCTATTTCTTGGGGATTGGGACCGATGATTTGGATGCGTTGGATGCCTTGGGTCAAAGAATCGCAGGGAATGACAGCGGCATTGATAATCCTAATGGGGTGTTGGCCAGATGGTCCGTGGGCAATGAAAGCTTTGGGGCCTACAAGATCACGATCGCCACGATTCCGACCAATGCTGTTCCGACTCCGGCCCTTTTGCCAGCTTTGTTAGGTTTTGGGATCAAGGCAATCCGTAGAAAGAAGCAAGCAGAGAAATTGGAGACTGTTCCCGTTACGGTTTAGGCCAAGAGAGTTCGGTAGATTAATCCATAGGATCGACAGCAATCTGATGCTTTGGCATTATTTTGCTGTCATTTTTTAGTTTCAAGGCACAGTCTTTTGTCCCTCTCTCTACTCCTTAAGACATAGCGGGAAAATACAGATCTCTACCTCAAGACAGTGTGTTATTTCTAGCAGAAAAATCAGTATTGGTACATAGAAGACAATCAATTGGCAATCTACCTCCCGACAAATGTTCCATTCCATTGATGAGAAGAATGCGCCAATCATGAAAAAATTCACCCAGTTTCTGATCACTTCGATCGCTATGACGGCTTGTATGTTGAGTGCGGGACAGGCACGTGCGTTGACATTTACGGAGGGCGATGCGGGCGATCTGATGGATTCAGCCCTCAATGTGGGGAGTGCGACGGAGATTAATGGTGTCATTTCAACCTCTAGTGATATTGATTTATTCAGGTTGACGATCGATCGTACAGGCAATACGACCTTTGACGCAACGCCGATTAAGTCCAAGGACGGATCGCAGCTTAATATCAATATGTTCCTTTTTAATGAGAAGGGTAATCCTTTATTCAGTCTTGAGCCTCGGGATGAAGATGCCATGAAGTTTGACTTTGCCACGGCGGCGGGCATTTATTTCCTAGGCATTGGCACGGATGACATGGATGCGTTGGATGCTAAGGGTGAAACCATTGCGGGTAATGATAGTGATATTGTGAATGCCAAGGGAGTCCTTGGGGGCTGGTCCGTGGGTAGTGAATCCGCTGGGGCCTACAATATCAAAATCTCTACAATACCGACCGACAAAGTTCCGACCCCGGCACTCTTGCCTGGGCTGTTGGGTTTTGGGATTAAGGCGTTGCGGAGGAAAAAGCAGGAGGGAGATTTGGTTGCGGTCCCAGTTAAAGCATAATTTGTCGGGATCGAATCTCACCCATTAATCGAAGCGGCGGCAATAGGCAATGCTCTTTTGTCGCTGCTGCTGCTGCCTTTGATGGGGCGATCGCGATTATGAGGTGTTTGTAAATGTTTTTGTGTCAGGGCCAAAAGCCATACAGGGATGCGGCTTCAAGCTCAGTCGCATTATTACTCACAATCCCGACCTTTGCCATGGCCAACTGAAAACCTAACGATCGCCCCTTCGCTCTGTCAACCACTGAGTCAGGTCAGCGATCGACCCAAACCCAAACAGCACCTTGCCAAGCTGATCCAACAACGCTGGCTGAATTTCTTTGATTGTGGCGATCGTCGCTTCAGGAACTGCCCCCAACTTCATCTCTAGCATCCCGAGCAATAACTCCAACTTCCCCTCAATTCGCCCCTCAATTCGCCCTTCGTCGCGAGAACTGTCCACTATATTGTTCAAGTCCCGATAATATTTCAAACTGCTCTGATAACCATCCTGCTCCACCGCTGAAAAGTTCGCAATCTCCGCCACATCAAACAACTCCCTAAACACACCCTCCTGCAACGCAGCAGGTCGATCCGTCAGCTCCGCCAAATTCTTCAAAATAAACAGCCACTTATCCCCATGGGTCTCCAACTCATCCAAACTCTTCGTAAACTTGGGCAGTTCAATATAAATAAACTTCAGCTTGTCATAAAACACATTGCAGTTCTGGTCCTTCAAATCCACCGTATGAATCAACGTCTCGGAATGGCTGTGGTCATCAAACACAAAGTCTAAAATCCCAACCGCATAGACCGGAGCCAGCTTAAAATTCCACTCACCTTTCAGTGCCTGCTCTTGAATCGGAAACGTCGCATAAAACACACTTCTATCCTTGAAGAAATTCTGCTTCGCCTTCTGAAGCTCAACAATAAATCGTTCCCCATTCACCCCTTGACAGTACACATCAAATATAGCCCTTCGATCGATCGCCGTATTCCCCACATTCTCGTTATTCTTAAAAGTCAAATCCTGAACTTGACGATCAGACGGCAGCAACGTGTTTAGAAAATCGACCAGCAAATGCCGATTCGGCTCTGTCCCAAAGACCCGCTTAAACCCGAAATCTGTCAGTAGATTGATGTACTTATCCTTTAGATAGAGCGTCATGGTTCTATTCCGTCACTGGCTCTCCTATGCTAGCAGATCATATGGCTAACGATCGCCTATTTGGCTCCTTTGCCAACGGGGCAAAAAACACAATAATAACCCCAGGGAATCGGCCAATCATCACCCAAAACCCCGATCGCATCACTCCTCCAACTGCGATCGCTGCTGCTCAATTCGACTACTCAACTGCGTATGCCGCGACGCCATCCGAGCCTTCCCCGACGCCGCCCAAGCCTGCAACTGCTGAATCTGCTCCTGGGCCGTCCGCGCCAACGGCACCAACTGACTCGCCGCCTCCAAAATATCATCCGTCGTAAAATCGCGATCCTGACTAAAACCAATATGCATTGCTTCGATCAACGTCTGCTCAATTTCCGCCCCAGAAAAATCAGGGGTTTCGTAGGCTAGGCGATCGAAATCATAGGCCTTGAGATTCTGCGGACGCAGCTTATTTAGATGCACCTGGAAAATGGCCGATCGCTCCGACTGCGTTGGTAATCCCACAAAAAAGATTTCGTCAAAGCGCCCCTTACGCAATAACTCTGGCGGCAACGCTTGTATGTTGTTTGCGGTCGCGACGACAAACACTGGACTAGATTTCTCAGCCATCCAAGTGATAAACGTACCAAATACTCGACTGCTCGTTCCAGCATCCCCTCGGCTATCCATCCCCGAAAATGCCTTATCAATTTCATCGATCCACAGCACACAGGGAGCCAGCGCCTCCGCCAATTGAACCATCTGCCGCGTACGGGATTCCGACTCCCCCACCAGGCCGCCAAACAACCGCCCCACATCCAAGCGCAGTAAAGGCAACTGCCAATGGTGGGCGATCGCCTTCGCCGTCAGAGACTTCCCCGTCCCTTGAATACCAACCAGCATTAATCCCTTCGGATAGGGCAGACCATACTGGCGGGCGCGATCGCTAAAGCACCACCCCGCAATAACAGCCAATCCTTCAGATTATCCAAACCCCCAATTTCCGAAATCTCTTCCCTTGCCGGATAGAAATCCAGAATTTGCGTCTGCCGGATTGTTTGACGTTTTTCTTCGAGAATTAAGTTCACATCCTCGGGGCGAATTTCACCATGGAGGGCGATCGCCCGCGCCAATACCCGCCGAATGCGCTGAATGGACAAACCCTGACAGGACTGGACCAGACTGTCCAGGAGGCGATCGTCTAGGGGTTTGCCAAGGGCGCTGATGAGGCGATCGATTTCCCCACGAATTTCCCCAGGGGTCGGCAGGGCAAATTCGACCACGGTAAGAAACTCCGAGAGATCATCGGGAATGATTAATTGAGAAGAGACGATCACCAGATTCTTCGGCTGGGACTTGAGGGTTTGGCAGAGATTGCGGAGTTTGCGCGAGACAGAAATATCTTCTAAAAAGCGATGGAAATCCCGCAGGATGATGATTGCCCCAGCAGATGCTGGCAATTTCTCTACAAACTCCAAAGCTTGCAGGGGATTACGCTTCCCAAACCCCGCATCATTGGGATTGCCCTGGATGCCATCGACAAAATCCCAGGTGTAGATCGCTCTCTCACCCAACCCCTTTGCACAGGCAGCAATCGCCCCCTCGGCCCGCTCCTCCTCACGGGTCGCCACATAGAGCAGCGGATAGCGTGCCCGCAATAGTAGCGTAAACTCCTCATTAAACAGCATCACTCAACCTCAGGTAATTTGCCCCGCAGTGCTTCTAACCCCTTCCAGCGGCGATCGCCCCCGGTATCTTGGTTGGCGATTTCGATGCCCTTACAATCAGGATCGCACAGTTTCCGCGCGGGCAGTTCTAAACAAAGCTGCTCATAGATCCAATTTTTCACCTCAAAGAGACCATCCTGGGACAGGCATTCCACCATTTCCTCTGGATCCTCTAGATCCTCATCCAGGGGCAGATCATTAAAATCCAGGGGCGCATCACTGAGCCAGATGATCTCACGGGTATCCACATTCAGCCGCTGGTTATACTGCTGGAGACAGCGATCGCAGGGCAACGTGACAATCGTCTGGGCCGTCGCCTGGACATCCAGAAAATTGCTGCGATGCTCCACCGTCACCACGCCTGTCACAGGCAGCAGCGTCGGCAGATCCTCAAAGATTTCCTTAAACTCGATCGTCAAGGTACGGTCTGGCTTCTGAGCCAGATTCGGTATATTGATTACATTCATCGGCGGAGGACTTGCCTAGCGATCGCCAGGGGCATCAGAAAGTTTCATACTATATTCTAGCGAAAGATAGGCCCAAGGTGATGTGCGACTTTTTTTGAGTTCGCTAGATCTTTTTTGCCATCAAAAGGATAGTGTACAGTTGAGCACCTTCACAAGGAGGAACAGAGGAAACATCTCATGACGTGGATCGCCCCCGCAAAGCATCCGTAATCTGGTCGATCGCATCTCGTCGCCCATCCAACAGATACACTTCAGCCCCAGACTCAGCACTAGCCAAAAGCTGCTGATAATCCCCAACAATCGCATCAATAAACAACACCGAACGGCTCACAGTTGCTCTTCCATCGATCAGTGATGATAATGCCGTCGAATTAGAAGGGAGCAGATTGAGTATGATATTGCTTGAAGTCATTATCAGGAAATCCCGGAACTAGCTTGATTGTCACCCCTTATAATGCCCGTTCTCTGGTCAATAAACTGCTTTTCGCCAAAAAATCACCCATTCTTATTGAGAAGGTAAAGTTGAAATAAAGACTCCGAGCTATTCATGCAGTAGCGATTCTGAGTTAGTGTCAATATTACAGTCGATGAAATGTAGCCGAGCGTCGAAGAATTTCTAGTTCTATCTGATTCTGTTGAAGACTTAGGAAAAGCGCTATCCTGTAAAGAGACAAGCTTACCGCTACAAGGGAGGCGGACTCATGGAAATATCTTCTAGAGGACAGAAAACAATCTGTATTCCG
>JAAUSA010000220.1 GCA_012031975.1 Alkalinema sp. RU_4_3
ACTCCTGCAACGTAAACCCATAAATATAACTATCCATCGCATTCCAAGCATGATCCGCCACATAGAGCGAAAACCCACCCGCCTGTAAACACCCCAACGTCGCATCAATATACCGCAACACCATCGGCCCCACATTCACCCGCGACATCAACGGAATCAGCGCCCAAGGATGCCGCAGCAAAACCTGCCGCGCCACAATCGCCCGCCGCCGCATCTCCCCCTTCCAAGGTTTTTCCCTATCCGGCACCGTCATCTCCACCACCACCAGCTCCACCATCCCATCAATCAAATCATCCTTATTCGTCACATAGTTATACAGCGACATCGCCTGCACCCCCAAGCCCTCCGCCACCTTCCGCATCGACAAGCCCTCCAAGCCCTCCCGGTCCGCCAACTCCACCGCCGATCGCAAAATCCGCATCCGACTCAAGGCCATCCCCTGCACATCCTGTCGCTTGACCATCAGCCTCGCCTCAAAATCTTCCTTACCATCTTGACAAACTTACTGCGTAAGTTAAACTTACAGTGTAAGTCTAAAGAGGACGAAATCATGAAAGCGATCGTTCAAACCCGCTACGGCTCACCCGAAGTAATGCAACTGGCCGAAGTAGAGGCCCCCACCGTCCCCGACAATGGTGTACTTGTCAAAGTCCATGCCACCTCCATCAACTCCGGCGACTGGCGACTCATGCGCGGCACCCCCTTCCTTGTCCGCCTCATGTTCGGCGGCCTGCGCAAACCCAAAATCAAGACCCTGGGCATGGATGTCTCCGGGACCGTGGAAGCCGTGGGGCGATCGGTCACCCAATTCAAACCCGGTGACGCCGTCTTTGGGGATACCTCGGAAGCTGGCTTTGGCAGTTTTGCCGAATATCTCTGTGCGCCAGAGGCTACCTTTGCCCACAAACCAGCGCAAATTTCCTTTGAAGCAGCGGCCACGGTTCCCGTAGCGGCCCTGACGGCTCTCCAAGGACTGCGCGACTGCGGCCAGATTCAAGCGGGTCAAAAAGTCCTAATCAACGGTGCATCCAGTGGCGTTGGCACCTTTGCCGTCCAGCTAGCCAAAGCCTTTGGGGCCGAAGTCACCGCCGTCTGTAGCCGCGAAAAAAGCGCTATGGTTGTCTCCCTCGGTGCAGACCAGATGATCGACTACCACCAAACCGACATCACCAAAATGCCAGCCCAGTACGACCTAATCTTCGATGTTGCCGCCTATCGATCGGTTTACCACTATCTCCCGATTCTGAAACCCCAGGGCACCTATGTTTTGGTGGGGGGTGCGATCGAGCGATTTTTCCAACTGATGCTGTTTGGCCCCTGGATCTCCCGCCGTCAAGGCAAATCCATCAAAGTCCTTTCTGTCAAACCCAATCAAGCGGACCTAGTGGTTCTGAGCGACCTGCTGGAGGCGGGCAAGATTGTGCCAGTTATCGATCGCACCTACCCCCTCAGCCAAGTCCCCGCCGCCATCCACCAGATGGAACAGCGCCAGGTTACGGGGAAGATTGCGATTGCGATCTGATAGAAAGCGCATCATCCGGTTTGGATTTCGTATTGTTTCCTACATGATTTTTGAAGCCTTGTGTTGGATAATCGGAGTGGCGCAGTTTTACGCCTGCGACTGGTCTATATACAAGAGGTGCGATCGCGCTAGACCCAAATGCCCTGGGTTAGGAGCGAGGGAGCGATCGCACTACCGAAGCGATCGCTCCCTCCCACATCACCCGATCCATTTGTCCCCCGAAGGGAAGACATCCCTATTGAATCTTACCGATCGCCTTCCCAACTTGCTCGATCGTACCGTAATTAGAATTCTGAGTCGGAATGAACTTTTCAGCGGTGAACAATTCCAGAATTTCCTTCTGCTCAGGCACCGCCGGATCAAGCTTCAGCAAAGCCGCCTTGACTTTTTCCTGGAAGTCAGCCCCAAACCGCTCCTTGGTACTGGGATTAATCACCCAGTGGTAGTCATAGTAACTAGGAGATTCAAAAATCACGCTGACCTTGGTAGCGTCGATCTTGCCATCCTTAGTGTTTTTATCCCAAACCTTTTTGTTGAGCACACCTGTTTCGTAGGTGCCAGAGGTGACCAGTTCGATCGTCGCATCATGGTTCTTAGAAAAACCAGGCGCACCCCCTTTGAAGTCTTCCAGTTTGACACCCGCCTGCTCCAGGAAATGCTGGGGCATCAAACGCCCGGAGGTGGAGGTTTCGCTGCCGAAGGTGAAGGATTTGCCCTTGAATACGGTCAGGTCTTTTACGTCGGTGATTGGCTGGAGTCCGGCACTGGTATTGGCAATAAACACACTTTTGAATTTCTCATCCACGTCGCGCTGGGCGATCGCCTCGGCCCCCGGCACTTGCAGTCTAGCCTGCACACCCGTTAGGCCCCCAAACCACACTAGGTCTAAATCGCCCACCTTAAAGGCTGTGACGGCTGCTGTGTAGTCGGCAACGGGTTTGTACTGGACGGGAATTTTTAGTTCTTTGCTGAGGTAGTCGGAGACTTTGCTGTAGAGGCGCTGGAGTTTGTCTGGCTCCTGGTCGGGGATCGCGCTGATCGTTAAGGTTTTGGTGTCCTTTGGGGTATTGGCGGGCGGGGGGGGTGGACTTGTTGGGCTGGTGGCGGTGGTTGGGTTGGGTTGGGGTTCCTGTGCAGGCGGCCAGGGAGAGGGTTCCGAGGAGGAGGAGCGCAGGAACCCATCGTTGTCGAAGTTGCCGAGTCATAAGTTTTTTTTGAAACGATGTTCTGCATTATACCAATTTTTGTAGGCATATTCTAAAGGGCTATCGAACATGCTACCCCATTGCATCCAAGATTGCCCAGATCGCCATGGCTCGCAAATAATGACAGGCCCGGAATGTCGCATTGGCCGTGATCGCTTCAGGAGTACGGAATTGCAACCCATTTTCATAGATTTGCTTGACCACAGCTTCTGTCATCGTCATCGCTTCCTCCTTCATCCCCATCTGGACTAGAAACGCCGCTAAGCCAAAATTAATCCCTGTCCAAACTTCCAAGGGATGGGTGGCATTGGGGTTTTCGGGTTCTCCATTGGGACGGACACCATTGGCTGCACCGATCGGCAGCGAAGATTTCCCCAGAACGCGATCGCCCTCGGAAATCCGCCCGTCGCTGGCACTGACGCCACCTTTCGCGAGGTAATCGTTGAATTTGACAAAACAGGATTGGTAAATGGTTTGGAGAGCGGTAGTTGCGGCATCGATCGGTACCACATCGGGGAGCCCCAAACGTCGCGCGTAGTATTGGCCGCAGAGTTGATCTGCCATGACGACATCTGATCCAGATTTGCTGTCAATTTTATAATATTCACCGTTCCATAATGTGTCATGGAAGATTGCACGGGATTGGGTTAGCCAGTTTTGGAAGGGGATAATTGCAGTTTGATCTTCTAATAGGTTGCCGATGGCGATCGCCGCTTCTAGAGCCGCGATCCACAATCCGCCGCAGTAGGAACTGATGCCCTGGAGTCGCCAGTCGTCGAAGGTTTGGTCGGGGGCTCCGCTGTTTTCGGGGATGCCGTCGTTGTCGAGGTCGAAGGTTTTGAGGTAGTGGAGGGTTTCGATGACGGCGCTCCAGCATTCGACCAAGAAGGTGCGATCGCCTGTTTCGAGATAATCCCGGTAGACTTGCAGGACGAAGTCGGAGCCTAGGTCTTTCCAGAGGTTGCAGTCCTGGTAGCTGGTGTAGTTGGTTTTTTCCCAGACGTGTTCGTTGGGGGCTCCGAGGTCGTGGGGGGTGGCTCCTTTGATTTTGCGGAGGACGGCGGGGTGATCCTGGCCGATGGTGCTGTAGTAGCCAATTTTGCGCAGGCGGCTATCTTCGCTGGATATGGCGCGGGCGAAGGCGACCATGACGGCTTTTTCGAGTTTTGGCCAGAGTTTGAGTAATCCGAATGATCCGTAGAGTCGCACGTCTAGGCTTTCGTACCAGCGGTAGTCGATGCATTCAAGGACCGAATACTGGCCGACGGGATCGTCTTCGCTGGCGGCACTCCAGAGCGCACCACCCTGGGTCAGATCGTAGAGTTCGTTCATGAGGGCCATTTTGAACCAGTCGGGCAGATCGGTGCGATCGAGTATAGGAGCCTGCCATTCTTCGATTTTTTCGCGCCAGGTGAGGTAGTGCTTGAGGCCTGTGCGGGCGATCGTCCAGGCGTTGTTGCCTGTGCGGCCAAAGAAGTCGGTGTAGCGTTTGAAATAGTTCACACCCTGCGCAAACTCCATGACGGGGAAGTCCCAGGCGAGGGTGAAGGGAATCTGGCGGGTCTTGCCGGGGGGAATGGTGAATTTGACGCACAATGCAGCTCCGATGCGTTCGGTGGCGATCGCCGGGGTTTCGTCATCGATGTCGGGGAGGGTGCCTGTGGTGGAGAAGGTCTGCCAGAGGTCGTTCCCGTCGCCTGCGGGGTTCCAGCGGCTGTGGTAGGTGACTTCGTAGATGGCGCTGTTTAGGAAGGTGGCGATCGCCCATTCGCCGTCGCCTTCGGCTGGATCGCCTTGGCGGGTTTGGCCCATGACGATGCCGATGCGTTGTTCGTCGCCGACGAGGTGGTTGTGGTTGCCTTGGCTTTGGTGGAGGCGGGGGAGGTAGTCGTAGTAGGGGCTGCCGTCGTCGCGGAGTTTGATGTCGGGGGAATTGTCGCTGTTCATGAACCAGCCAGCCATGTTTTCCCAGCTGAGCATGATGCTGAGGGTGATGGGCTGGTCGGTCGGGTTGTGGCAGGTCCAGAGGAAGGTGGCTACGGGGTAGCTTGTTTCTTGGTAGTTGTGGGCGATGATGGGGGAGTATTGTTCGCAGGTGATTTGGGCCTGGAATGGGTCTTTGTATTGGCTCCAGCTGCGGGGGTAGAGGGCTTGGTAGTCGCCGCTCCCCGAGTACCATTGCCAGGTGGAGAGGCTGCCGTCGTTTGTTCCTTCGGGGGCGAGGGCGTAGGCTTGGGTTTTGCCGTTGCTTTCTTCAAAGATGCTGAATTGACAGCCGGGGAAGTTTTGGAAGGTATGTTCGCCGCTGTCGATGTGCCATAGGTTGAATTGGCCTTGGTGGCTGCGGCCTATGCATCCTGATCCAAAGCCGCCGAGGGGCATGCCGTGGAGGGGGCCGTCGTCTAGGTTGCTGGGGTAGCGGACTACGTAGGGGGCGGGCCAGCTTTGGGCGAGTGGGCGTTTCCAGGTGGCTTGGGGGATAGACATGGGAGGGAGGTGGGGTTTCAAAAGCAGCATTCAGCATATCAGTTTGGAGGCCTTTGATAAGTTGCGGCGGTATGACAAGCTCTGACTGATTGATCTCAGCTACAATGGGAACTAGTTTCGATGCGGAGGCTCATGTCGGATGACTCAGTTTACAATTGCCCTGCCAGATGTGGCTCAAGCCTATATTGATGGGCAACTTGCTAATGGTAATTATGCGACGGCAGATGATGTAATTACGGCGCTCATTTTGGCCGAGAATAAGCGTCAGGCCAAACAGACGTTGCATGCGATGATTCGAGAGGGATTGAGCAGTGGAGACCCGATCGAGGTAACACCTGAATGGTGGGAGCATCAGCGCGAGCAGCTTTAATGAGGCTGTAGTGACGATCGTCCGTGTGATTGATGGGAGACGGGATATTGCAGCTATCTTGGATGATTTGTAAGGGTTTTGGCTTTGAGAAATGTTGATGGGGCGATCGATAGCATCTTTTGTGTCAGTTAAGGAGTGGGTGTTTGAGCAGTGGCAGGTGGCTTGGAGGATAGACATGGCAGGGAGGGGTTTCCAAATTGGCAGCATTGAGGGGTGGGGATCGCCAGATGGCTGGGTCAAGGCCCAGATTTTTTGTTAGAATGAGTGTCGTAGGTTGACAAGTTTAGATGAATCATGCAATTTGACTGGGATGAAGCAAAAAATCAAGCCAATGTTCGTAACCATGGGATTGATTTTGCCGAAGTCTCGGAAATGTTTGATCATCTCGGAAATGTTTGATCAAGAAATGCTTGTTGAACTCGACGATCGGTTTGACTATGGTGAGGAGCGTTGGATTGGCACAGGCTTTCTTAAACGCGGTGTTGCTGTTGTCGTTTGGACCGAGCGGTGGGGCGATGTAATCCGAATCATCTCTGTAAGAAGAGCTACATTGTATGAACGAGAATGTTTTGAGCGATATCTCTCAGGTGGATTCTGAGGCAATGGAGAGCCCAATGGATGGGTCGATCGATTGTTCGGATATTCCGCCGTTGACTGAGGCGTTTTTCAAGAATGCGTCGCTTCGGATCCCACCGAGCCAGGTTGCTCGCTGGTTGAAGGTCGATGTGGAGGTGTTGGAGTGGTTTCAGGCTAATTCTGGTGATCCGAAGCGATCGATGAATGAGGTTTTGCGGGAGTATGTGGCGGGGCGATCGGTATGAATGATGGAGAAGGTGATCCTGCCGTTTAGTAAATCTACAGAGATTGATGCGGAAATTCATAAGATCTTAAATAATCAGCGGTATTTTCAAGTTTGCAAAGAGTGCGGAGAGCGAAATCTATGTGGTTGGATGCATAGCAGGAATATCTGTCAGAGTTGTGCAGAGAGAAATCATGGTATTGTCCATTAGATGAAAAAGTGCTTTGTGCAAGCAGGCTAATTGGAATAGGAAAAACCCTCACGATCGTCCCACCACAGAACGTACAGATCTGCACCGGGCGGTTCCCAACTTAACAGCTAGACAGTCGAAAAGGCATATTGTCTCAGCCTTTCAAGCCTTAGCAAATTACCGATCGCCCACCCTCGGTCTACCCCATTGTTTCCAATAACACATCTGGATTCGTGACCCTCTAGTGGAGCCGCGACCATTAAGGCATTGTCGTAGTCTACACAGTGCTGCTAGTTAGGGGCGATGTACCAGGGGAGCGATCGAGAAAACCCTGGGCGATCGCCAATTTCACGACCAATCTTCCAACCGCAACCTAGCAATTTGACCAAAATCCGATCGATTCCGCGACAGCAAGATCGAGAGAACCGCTCCATCAATCAACCCTATCCAGCCAATTATCCTGCGCCGACCTGCGCAACTCCCGCCCCAAACGTCCCGCCTCATCAAAATCAGGATCGTCAGCAAAACTACCCGCAATTTTGTCCCACCAAGGCATCTGCGGCGTTTCTTCCTTTGTCATCAAAAGCGGCTTAACCTCTACCATCTCCTCTTCCAAGGTAACAAGGCGAGCCTCTAACTGCTGTGTAGTCATAGTCAAAACCCTATCGAGGTGTTTATGTCCGATTATAGTGCATGCCCGATCCAGTCAACCCTGTGCGATCGCCCCGACATAGTTCAAACCCTGCCTGATTATTCAAGATCATGACTCGAACTCGGATCAAGGGTATGCGCCATAGCCCCCTTTTTTCACAAACTTTCCAGAGATTAACCCCACGATCGCCTTTTCGCGAGCAATAATTGAGGAAAACACCTACCAAATCCCTGTTAAGCACTATGTCAGGTCGCTCTTCCAACTCTTCCCCTCCCTTGATGGAACTCGCCCTACTAGGCGGGTTGATTCTATTGGTCCTCGTCTCAGTTCTGCGCTGGCGCAGCCCCATCGATCCCAATTCCACCTCCAACGAGGCCACCCGCAACGAGCTCACCGCTTCCACCCAAACCCCCAACGATAGCGCCCAAAGCGCCGCCGAAACCCCAGCTGCCGTCGCCCAACCCGCTAGGGCCATCGCTGGCACCCACAAGGTCCTCTGCGAAACAGGCAACCAGGGTCTAAACCTGCGTCCGACAGCAGGTCTATCTGCCCCAACGGCTATCCTGCCCTGTGGCGGCGTTTTGACCGTTACGGGTAATCCCGTCACAGCCGATGGCCTGCTGTGGTCCCCCGTCAACTATGGCCAAAGCAGCGGCTGGGTCGCCAGCTACTTAATCCGCCGCCTGTAGCGCCTAATCGGTTGGGGCCTAGCCGATCGCCACCGCGCCTGCAACGGCCCCACATCCGCCTGCTCGCCCCCATAGCGCCAGGCCACATAGCTGCGCGCGATCGCACTAACAATTCCACTCAACTCCGCCGAAACGCCACCACTTACCTGTTGAGCATATTCCAGCGGCGTTTGACTCCGCAGTGGCACAAACCCCTGCTTCGACAACTGGTAAGTCATCTGCTGGTAGAGGCGATCGATCGGCTCCAGCCTAGACCAGCGTTTCCACAACCGCACCTTCCCAACCGCCTTCCCCAAGATCCACAGACCAAAAGCCACCACCGTCGCCACCAGCAAACCCACCAGCCAGCCCAACCAGCCGCCCGCAAACAACCCCACAAACCAACCCCAGCGCCCCGCCAACACCCCATCCAACCAA
>JAAUSA010000035.1 GCA_012031975.1 Alkalinema sp. RU_4_3
GGATTGTTGTAGTCCTTAAGAAGCTCGTCAAGTAGTTCTGGTCGAAGGTTCAGCATGATGTTTTGATAGAGGTATAGTTCATTAGATCCTACTTTTTAACCTCTGACACAAAACATTTTACAGTCTCAACTAAAGTTGACATTCGCTTAATTGATCTGGTGCGGTTCAACTCGATCGTTGTGCGGCTGGATCGACTGTGAGGCTGATACTCCGGTTAACCTAAAAGTGCCCGTGTAATTGATAGTGACGGCAGCTATCACTAATATGTAGGTCAATAGAGCGATATGTTATTCAGAACTTGGTCAGCTCACGTTGTACTGTGGTTGGCTCTCCTGATTAGTTGGGTTTTACTTACCCGTCATTATCATCCAACGCTGCTCATTGCAGTACTATCGACAACCGTATTGGTATCAGCCTCTGCTCTTGTGGTCTACATCAACAAGCAAGTCCTCTATACCCAATTTGTACGACATCGGTCATGGTCAAGATATGCTATCTCATTGATAGTGTTGCTGGCAGTACTCGACCTAGTTGCTGTTCTTTCAATTCAGGGGATTTATGATGTATTGTGGGGAACAGATCCAAAGCGGTTTGGTTTCTGGTTTAATTTTGGGTCTGATGGCTTTATTATTGCGTTGCACTTGATAGGAGCAGTATCTGTGGAATGGATTATTAAGCAGTTGCACAGAAGCAAGCTGTAGGTTCGGAATACACCTGCTGAAAAGTACCGTATACCATCCCATTGCAGCGGATATACAGGGAATCTACACTTGGTTTTAATTATTTCTGTTGCCGCTGAATGGGAACGTTAGAGTGTCTGCCCCCAAAGTCCATCGCAGGGTAGAAATTGAGCTTTCCTCAGTCGATCGGTTTGATCGGGCTACGGGATGTGCGGGATTATAAGGTGGCTTCTGGGGGTAGCGAGAATCTCAATACGGCAAGTCCGTTTAATATTAAGGTTGAGTCGCTGGTGATTCGGGATTTTAGTGAGGCAGAAATTACTGAATTATATGCTCAGCATACTCAGGATACGGGTCAGGTGTTTACCCCGGAGGTGCTGGCCTATGAATATACGATGGGGCAGCCTTGGTTGGTGAATGCTTTGGCGCGGCAATGTGTGGAGGTGATTGTTCCGGATCGGACGATCGCGATCGATGGGCAACATGTCCAAATGGCAAAGGAGAATCTAATTTGACGGAAGGCTACCCATCTTGATTTGGTTAAACGGCTGAGAGAAAAACGAGTGAGAGAAGTCCTAGAGCCCATGATGGCGGGTTAGTATTTGAGTGAGTCCAGTGATGAAGATCGCGATTTCTTGGTAAATTTAGGGTTATTGCGACGGGAAAATAGTGGTGGATTAGTCGTGGTGAACCCGATTTATCATGAGGTTTTAGGACGAATGCTATCATAGGGCAACTATTTTACCGATCGAGGCACGGTTGCGATCGGAGGTGCATCGGACGGAAGGTGGGCGATCGATCGATGTTATTTTTGCTTGAGGCTGTTGGCTTTGGGTCGTTGGGGATTAAGTTTTTGTGAAGGGGTGGAGGGGGCGATCGCTGAAGAGTCTATACTAATGCCAGCCTGTGTTAAGCCATCAACTGATTATGCCTGTTTAAGGTCCCAATGGATAAAATTGCTGTATTCGGTAATGCTGGCGGCGGCAAGTCTACGCTTAGTAAACGGCTAGCGGAAATCACAGGTTTGCCCTTAGTTGCGTTAGACCTGTTGAAGTACAAACCCGGTGGTGGCGAGGTTCCCTATGAAGAATACAAAGCGGCCCACGATCGCCTCCTCCAGCAAGACCAGTGGATCATTGAAGGATATGGATCGTTGGACACGATGTGGGAGCGACTGGAGGTAGCAGACACCCTAATCTATATGGATATGCCAGTTCTCCAGCACTATTGGTGGGTCACGAAGCGATTTTTTAAAGGCTTTCTAGTTCCACCGGAAAATTGGCCGGAAAATAGTCCGCTGCTCAAGGGTACGCTAAATAGTTATTACACAGTCTGGTTATGCAATGAAAAGCTCACTCCAAAATACCGGGAGTACGTGAATAAAGCTAGCGAAAGCAAGCAGGTCTACCATCTTCAGTCCCCAAAGGATGTGAAAGCGTTTTACCAGCGATCGCCCTAGAACTCGTAAAATAATGGTTAAATTTTTGTGAAGAGAGAGAGGTGCGATCGCTGGGATTGCTATACTTGAGTACCTACATATCTTATTGTAAAGTAGCATAAAAGGTAAAACAATGAAATCCATGCAACTCTTGTCTACATTGGCAGGGGCGATCGCCTTGAATTCCCTGTTGTTCTGTGAGATTAGTGTTGCCAACGAAACCCGAGGATTTAGCGGAACGCTGAACCTAGGAAAACAATATTCCTATCTCTTCTATTTTGGCAAAGAGACAGGTGATACAGCCGTCTATTTCTTTGAGACTAATTCTGCCGCAGGAAAGAAAATTCTATCTGTCTGTAAAGACAAAGGTGAATGCTCCGGTCGTGGTTCCCTCAAGTGGGGAGCTAAGCTTCCCGCAGGCATTCCTGAGCCTACGTCAGCACAGGCTGAGATTATCTCTGTTATAGATGTACAAAATAAGGCTCTGCAGAATAAGATTTGTAGTTTTATCAACACTAACAATGTCAATATTCGGAAAGCCCCTAGCCTTAATGCACCTGTGATTGTTCAACTGAATCGTGGCGATGGTGTGGGTGCGATAAGTCGCCAGGGAGATTGGGTTAAAATAGCCTCCCGAGAGTCGGGCCAGCGCTCCACTCCGCTTGAGGGGTATGTCTTCAACAAGTATATTAATGGCTGCTCAGAGGACCAGTTCGATCGATGGAGAAAATAGCAATTAACCGAATATGGAAAACAGATATTCGCCGTAGTATTGTCTACTGAATCGCCAACGAAACCCTTCCACCCCCCACATCCCGCATCGCCGACAGCAACTGCACCACCTGCGCGTACGGCACATCCTTATCTGCGTTCAATACCACCACACCCTCAGGATTCTGCTGCAAATAAGCCTGGATTTGCTGCGTCATTTGAGCACGATCGATCGCCCCAATCTCCCGCGAACGAATCTGTCCCCGCACATCCAAACCAATAATCAAAGGCTTCGTCGGCGTATTATTCGTCCCCGCCGACTTGCCATCCCCCCGCCCCGGCAGCCGAATATCCACCGACTGGAAATTACTCATTGTCATCGTCAAAATAATAAAAAACGTGAGAATCGTCATAATCACATCCATCATCGGCACCAGATTAATCTCTGGCATAGAATTATTGCGTTGCTGTTGGGCTCTAAATCGCATGGCTTTCACCCGTTAATTATTTAAATTACGTCGCAATAACTCGCTTAACTGATCCACAATATCTTGACTCGCCGGATTGGACTTGATTTCCTGCTGATGGCGATCTTCCATTCGAGGCTCATACCAGATTTGACGATAGATTAATTCTAATTCCGTGCCCACATCCGCAAAATAATCAATCTGCGCCGACTGCAACGACACACAGACCCGATAGATCGCCAACGCAATAATCGCCACAACCATCCCCGCCGCCGTCGTAATCAGCGCCTCCGCGATCCCCAGCGCCGCCTTACTCGTATCAATATTATTGCCGCCGCCACCGCCAATTTTTAGATTAAAAAACGTCGTAATTAACCCCGTCACCGTTCCTAATAATCCCAGCAGCGGCGCGATCGCCACCACCGTTTCCAAAATCTTATCCCCCTTCCGCATTTGGACAAACTCGCGATCGCCCGCCGCCTCCATCGCCAAACGAAAGGTTTCGGGTGACGGCTGATTTAATCTCAAGGCTGCTAGTAGAAAGCGTCCGATCGGCAAATGTTTCGCCTGTTCCGCGATTGCCCTTGCCTTCCCCAGATCCTCCTGGGCCGCCGAGAGAATCTCCCGCACCAACAGCTTCTCCCCCTGCAACGTCTTCCACCAAAACCACGATCGCTCCATTCCGCAGGCCACACTCAAAATCGACAGCCCCACCAACGGCACAATCACTGGGCCGCCCTTCGCGAGTAGTTCTAATACCTGTGACATATAACCAACATTCCGTAACGGCTCAGCATCCTAAGTATAGATTCAGAAATCGTTCTCTAAGTTCCTCCGTAGAAAAGTCTGAATCATCTTGAGATGGGACTTGGGAAACGGGTAATCCTTCAGCAAAGCAGGAGCCAGCCAGAGACCCTCAGCGATTGTATGGGAAACCTGGGCGTGATAGACCTCAAAGGTCACCTTGAAATGCGTATAGGCATGGTTCACCGTCACCAAAGGTGCGATCGCTAGCGCTCCAAACGCCTCCCTCAGCGCTATCTCCCCACCCTCCACCTGGGGAAATCCCACAGCCCCGCCAGCAATCCCGCCTGGGGCCGCTGAATAATCAAAACCTCCCCCGCCCCATTCACCGCCATCAAGACCGCAATCCGCTTGTGGGGAAGGGGCGATCGCACCACCGCCTTAGGAACCTGGGTTTGTACACCCTGGGCGTAGGCTTGGCAGTCGGTCCGCCAGGGACAGCTCGGACAGTCGGGGTGCTTCGGCGTGCAGACCGTCGCCCCCAGATCCATAAAGGCTTGGTTGAAGTCACGACCGCGATCCTTCGGCACCAATCGCTCCGAAATCCCCCAGAGGCGATCGATCGCTTCCCCAGGCGGGACCTCCAGGGCCACTAGCCGCGCGATCACTCGTTTGACATTCCCGTCCAAAATCGGCACAGGTAAATTAAACGCCGCACTCAAAATACCACCCGCAGTCGTACGCCCAATGCCCGGTAGTTTGAGCACTGGATCCAATTCTTTGGGAAACTGACCGCCAAACGCCTGCACGAGTACTTGGGCCGTGCGGTGGAGGTTGCGCGCCCGGCTGTAGTAGCCCAGACCCTCCCAAGCCTTCAGCACCTGCTGCTGGTCCGCCGCCGCCAGCACCGCCACGGTGGGAAACAACGCCATCCAGCGATCGAAATAGGGCAAAACCGTCTTCACCTGGGTCTGCTGGAGCATAATCTCCGAAATCCAGATCGCATAGGGGTCCCGACTGCGCCGCCAGGGCAAATCTCGGCCCATGGCCCCATACCAAGCGAGGAGCGATCGCCCATTCCTGCCCAATCAAAAATCGGCAGCGAATCCTGGCCCACCACCGATCGCGTCGGAGTTTTGCTTGTAGATGCTTGCACCAAATTCTGTCTAGTCTTCGGAGAACGCGGTTTCAAAGGCCATGCGCTGCTCGACATTGCGGATGAAATAGCCACTCATCATGGCCGAGGCCAGCAGGCGTCCCAGGTCCTCACGGCTCGTCGTGATCGAAATATCAAACCCTTCGCCGGGCAAGCCACCCAAAAGGCCGATAATATTGCGCTCCATCACCTGCATCACATCATTGGAGCCAGGTTTTGAGAGCTGGGCGATCGCATCCGGGCTGAGGTTCTGCACGTACTGCCAGAGCTGCTCCGCATTGGATCGATTCTGCTCGTTGCCGTTGGAAAAGGGGTTAGAGATGTCTGGTAAGTCGTTCACTAGGAAACCCTCGCATTTCGTGAAGAGTAGTGACGAAACTCAATAAAAATCGATTGACTTTCATTGATTTCATTTATATCCGCTTAGGCCATACTCTAACAACCGTATCACTAGACCGACAATCGGTAGAACCGAACCCCTCGGTAGAGGTATCGGCCCCACCAAAATTGCCTTAGCTAGCCAGATAGCCCACCATTCCAGCCTTCCGCTTGCGGAGTTTGTTCAGGGCTTCGCGTTCGATTTGACGCACGCGCTCGCGACTGACGCCCATCTGTTCGCCGATCTTCGACAGCGTCATGGACTGCCCGGTCGCCAACCCGAACCGCATCGTCAGCACCTGCTGCTGCTGGGGCGTCAGGTCCGCCATCACCCGCGCCAATTCTTGCCGCAAATGGGTCTGGGCCGCAAATTCCTCGGGGGAAATGCCATCGTCTTCAAGCAGCTCGCTCAGTTCCGTATCCTGGTTGTCACCGACCCGCAAATCGAGGGACAGGGGTAGACGATTGTGCTGGAGGTATTCCCGCACCTGGTTGGGGGTCAGCTCCAATTCATCGGCTAGCTCCGTGGGCGTGGCCGCCCGACCCAGGTTCTGGGCCAGTTGGCGCTGTACCTTCTTAATTTTGTTGAGTTTTTCAGTGATGTGGATCGGCAGACGGATCGCCCGACTCTTTTCCGCGATCGCCCGCGTAATTGCCTGACGGATCCACCAATAGGCATAGGTACTAAAGCGATAGCCCTTACTCGGGTCAAACTTCTCCACACCGCGCTGCATGCCGATGGTCCCCTCCTGGATCAAATCCATCAGGTCCACATTGCGCTTTTGGTATTTCTTGGCCACCGACACCACCAGGCGGAGGTTGGCTTCCACCATGCGACGCTTGGCCAGTTCGCCCTCTTGGACGGCGCGATCGAGTTCTTCTTCAGTCATGTTGACGCGGGCAGCCCACTGGAATGAGGAAGGCTGACGACCGAGGCCGATCATCAGCGCATCGCGGGCATCTTGCAGCTGGGCCAAACGCTGCACCTGCTTGCCATATACGACCTCCTGTTCATGGGTCAAAAGTGGCACTCGGCCAATTTCCTGCAAGTACATGCGGACCGAATCGACGGGGGGTTGGGTCAATTTTGTCATGGTGGACATAGTATCAATGTTTACTACGGTACCGGGATCGAATCCTAGGAACAAAACGGGATATAACCACAGCGGACAACAGCAGTGGTTAAAACGGTCGGTGCATCCCAGAACTCAGCAAAAATAGCGATCATTCATTCAATCAATTCATTCAATCAGGGCAGCCGTGCTGAAAATCAACAAACTCCCCTAATCTTTACAGAGAAACCCAAGCTCAATCAGTGTACTTTTCATGATTTTAGTATGAAGGTATAAATTACTACAAGGCTATTGGTGGGATTTCCGCAGAATTGGGGCCATTGGATGCCATGCCTCTCCGATCAAAAATGAATAAATGTTTACTCAGGTAGGGCCATCCTAAGCGAAGACGACTGAGAAGGACTGTATCAGGAACCACAATTAATAATAGTCTATTTGTACTATCAAAAGCAACTATTATTTTCGGGGTTTAGTCATTGCCAAGGAGCCTCAGCGCCCCCGAGCTAAAGCTCAGGGCTAAGAGCAAAAGCCCTCCGGGCTGGAATGATGGTCTGTTGTAGCCCGCTTCGGGCTTGAGCTTTTAGCCGTGAAATTCATTTCACGGAGATGGGCTGCGCCATTTAGATGAAATGCTTTTCCACAACCTCGACCAGATAGCTAGTCCAGGTTTCCACCAGGTCCATGGTCTCCGCCTCGACCATCACCCGCATCAGAGGTTCTGTCCCCGAGGCCCGCACCAGAATGCGACCGCGATCGCCCATTTCCGCCTCAGCCTTTGCGATCGCCACCTGCAAAGGCGCGCAATCCTTCCAGTTCAACCGCAATGTGCGATCTTCAACCCGCACATTCCGCAAAACCTGGGGATAGGTCTGAAAACTACTGTCTACCATTTCAGCCAAGGATCCACCGGACTGCTGAATCAGTAATGCCACATGCAGTGCCGTCATCAAGCCATCGCCGCTCACCGCATAGTGGGGACAGAGAATATGGCCCGACTGCTCACCGCCCAGCATGGCCCCAGTGCTATTCATGTCGGCCTGGACGTATTGGTCTCCGACCGCCGATCGAATCAGTTTCCCGCCCAAACCCGTCCAGGCTTTCTCAAACCCCAAATTCGACATGACGGTCGAAACGATCGTATTTTCCGGCAATTGCCCCGCCGCCATCAGGGACTTGCCCCAGAAGTACAGAATATAGTCGCCATCCACCGTCCGCCCCTGGGCATCGACGGCCAACACGCGATCGGCATCCCCATCAAAGGCAAAGCCCGCTACGGCCCCTGAGGTTTTCACCGCCTCCCGTAGTTGGTCCAGGTGGGTTGAGCCGCAGTTGACATTGATGCGATCGCCATCGGCCTCCCCATGCAGACAGACAATCTCTGCCCCGAGCTTGGTAAACACCGGAGCCGCTGTACTGGTCGCCGCCCCGTAGGCCAGATCGAGGACGACCTTTAATCCCTTCAATGGCTGGGGTGAGGTTTGGGTCAAAGGTTTGGTCAAGGCTTGGAAATACTGTTCCACCAGCTCCGGCTTTTGAAGATGTTCGCCCCAGTGGTTTGGACCCTGCGCCGTCATTCCGCCCCGCAAAGCTGCTTCGATCTCCTGTTGTAGGGCAGGCGCGAGTTTCCCACCATCGGGACCGAAAAACTTAATCCCATTGTCCACAGGCGGATTATGGCTTGCCGAAATCATCACACCGCCGATCGCCCCACTCAAATGCGTCAGCGTCGAAACCACGGGCGTCGGCACCATGCCCAAGTCCCACACATCTACCCCGGAGGCTGTGAATCCGGAGGCGATCGCACTGCCCAGCATGGTTCCTGAGGTGCGGGAATCGCGGCCCAGAATGATTACGGGGCGATCTGCTGTGTTTCCCTGAGTGAGCACCAATCCCGCCCAATAGCCTAAATCTAGCGCCAGCGGAGCCGTTAATAGATCGCCCGCCTTCCCACGGATCCCATCGGTACCGAAGAGTGCACCAGCGGGCAGGGATAGGTTGCCCCAGGGGGAAGCATTAGCCATAGGTTTAGACCTTACAAATAACAGACGGTTTCGATCCTGTCATGCCTTGTCTTTGAAAACAAGGCGATCCGACGCATTCACCAACCCAACCCAAACCCCGAGCTGAAGCTCACGACCTCGGGGCCACCCACTGATTTAACCCTCTCCCCACGATCGCCCCACTCAACAAAACAATCCCACTCTCGATCGCCGCCGATGACCTACGGTCGGTCACAGACCATCGCTCCCCCGCCAAGTTATAGCCCCAGTCGGCCAAAAACAACCGCACATCCTCCAGCCCCGCACATTGCTGCACCTTATATAGGGTCTGCAACCGATCCTCCACAAACCAAATCTGTTCAAACCGCCCCCGCATCTCCAGCAACACATCCGGCTTCGATCGCCCCCGCTCCTTCCCATAGATCCGATCGGCCCCGATCGCAATCCCCTGCCGCGCCAAAAGCTGCTGGATAAACCGCCCCTCCTTCGTACTGATAATTACAAAGTCACCCATCTCACCCAAAGCCCCCAGCATCTCCGGGTAAAACCGATGCTCCGCTAGCCAGCCGTCGAGGTCGGTTGCCATCCGCCGATCGCGCATCCCATCCACCCTTGCCCCCAAAGCCTTAGCCTCCAAGCCCTCGGAGGTGACCAACGCCGCCGCCAACCTCGGCCAGTCACTTAAAATCTCAGTTTCACTTTGGCCCAGGACTAGCGATCGCAACACCAACGGCATCTCCCAACCCGTCTCCACCACAGGCCGCAGCCGATAGAAGGCCTGACGATGGGGCTCTAGGTCCGCCTTTCCCCAGATCTCTTCGTAAACCATCGCCACCGTTTGGAAATACTCCCGCAACCCATCACAGATCACCCCATCAAAATCCAGCGCCACTAAATCCGGCATCCGATTACCTCCAATTATGTATGGGTGCCATTGCATACGCCCCCGCCAATCATGATGTACGGGCGCATTGCATGCGCCCTTGCCTCTGCCCAAAACAAAGCCGCCCTCAATTATCTTGAGAACGGCCTGCTTGGTAGATCAAAACTGGGACGCTAGGATTCGAACCTAGGAATGCCTGGACCAAAACCAGGTGCCTTACCACTTGGCGACGTCCCAACGTTTCACCTGAGTAATCATAACAGCATTCCCCCGGTTTGTGTCAACCTAAATTCATAGATTTCCTCCCCTGGAATGAATCTCCGCAAAAATACCCAAATCTAATGCTGTCAACCCTCGCACTCTCTAAAAAACGAGGTTACTCTTAGAAAAAGCGATTGTGAGGAGTCCGCCAGTCGATGAACGCAGCCGAACAAGCCACATCCCTAGATACCGCAACCAAGATTGCGACGATCGTTAACCATTTCAAACAGTTTTTTCCCGATGCCACAGCGGACCTAAAACCCTGGCGCAATGACCCGAACACCCAGGACTGGCTCGATCCAGACTCCATCGACATCGGGTTCCATTTCCCCGGCTGGAGTCCCAAGTTCCAAAGCCGCAGCATGCTGGTCCAGATCCGTCTCCATAGGGATGACGAAACCCCAGAACCACGGGCGATCGGTGCCGAAGTCGTCGGCTTTAACCACAACGGCAAGCAATGGCAGCTCTCCACCATCCATTCCTGGTCCTTTGAAGGCGTGAAGCTGCCCAAAAATGAAGTCCAAACTCAGCTCAAACAGTTCTGTCGTAAGCTGCTAGAGGTGTTTAACGCATAGAACTGTGAATCAGATTACAACCGAGGTGCTGGTCGTTGGTGGTGGCGTCGGCGGGACTGCGGCGGCGATCCAGGCGGCCAGAATGGGGGCGCAGGTGACCCTGGTCAGTGAGTTTGCTTGGCTAGGTGGGATGCTCACCACCGCTGGCGTGACGGCCCCCGATGGCAATGAACTCGATGCTTGGCGCACAGGTCTTTGGGGTGCTTTTCTAACGGAGTTGATCCAACGCCACCCCGAAGGTCTCGACCATGGTTGGGTCAGCTTCTTCACCTACGATCCCCGTACCGGAGCCGAAATCTTCGCCGACTGGGTCAAAGCCCTCCCTAACCTCACCTGGATCCAAGGTCAAACGCCCCAGTCCGTGCTGCGCGATCGCGATCGCATCCTCGGCGTCCAGTTTGAAAACTACGAAATCCAAGCCCAGATCATCCTCGACGGCACCGAACTCGGCGATCTCCTGGCCCTAGGCGACATTCCCCACCGTTGGGGCTGGGAGTTCCAGGCCGAATTCAACGAACCCAGCGCCCCCAAGGAACCGAACGCCACCACCGATCGCTATCCCATCCAGGCCCCCACCTGGGTCGTCGTCATGCAGGACTTCGGCCCCGGCACCACCGCCCCCCCCATTCCCGCTCCTCAAAACTACGACCCCACCCCCTTCGCCGCCGCCTGGAAAAACTACGGCCTAGAAAAGTGTCTGGACTATGGCCGTCTACTGGGCGATCGCTTCATGATCAACTGGCCGATCCACGGCAATGACTACGGCGAAGGCGTGGAAAGGCTAGTGGGAAATGCCGCCGACCGCGCCGCCTTCTTCGAGGAAGCCCGCCAGTACAGCCAGGGGTTTGCCCACTATATACAGAGCGTCGATCGCCGCTATGGCCTAGCAGAAGGGACGTTTGACACCCCGAATAGCGCCTTTGCCTTCCACCCCTACTACCGCGAAAGCCGCCGCCTCATCGGCCTGACCACCATCCGCGAGCAGGACCTCCTCCCCATATTCGGGGGCCAAACCGCCGCCCTACCGATCACCACCAGCGCCTCCGGCTGCGAAAACGTCGAGCAATGCTGTGATGCCATTGCGATCGGTAACTATGCCAACGATCACCATTACCCCAGCGGCGACATTCCCCTGGCCCCCAAATCCATCCGCTGGGGAGGCCGCTGGACAGGCACCCCCTTCACCATCCCCTACCGCAGCCTCGTCCCCAAAAACATCGACGGCTTCCTAGCCTGCGAAAAAAACATCTCCACCTCCCACATGAGCAACGGAGCCACCCGCCTCCAGCCCTGCGTCTTCGGCATTGGCCAAGCCGCAGGAGCCGCCGCCGCCCTCTGCGTCAAACATGCCTGCCAACCCAGAGATCTCCCCATTAATGCGTTGCAAACCGCCCTTCTGACGGATTCGATCGCCCCCAATGCGATCATCCCCCTGTTCAATCTACCGCCCCATCATCCGGATTGGCTGCAATGGCAGCAGTATTATTTAGAACATTGCGGATCCTATCCTGGCAATGGCTATGCCCCCAGTCCGATCCAGGCTGCCAGCCTGACCCAGCCGACATCCGCCCCCTTCTCCGGCCAGTTCCTCCAAAACGGCCCCCAGGACTATTCCCTGGCGATCGACTCGACGGACCTGTGGCAATTAGTCACTACGGATGCGGCGATCGATGGCGCACTATCTATGTATAAAATTAGACACAAACTACAAATAATTGGCCGCAAAAATGCGGCTGGGCGTTGGATTCTAGTTGAAAAGATTTTGAGCTAGAAGATCGAGCTATCAAGGCTTTGGCATGGGTTTTGCGAAGATGGGAATAACCTCCGACTACGTAATTTTCAGAAAAAGCACACAGTTTTTCTGAGTTTGTCCTGATTGGGTACTTAGGGTCTGTATGAGTAGTTAGTTACACACACAACACAGACTTAGTCACAATTATGCGCGCTCACATCTCAATCGCTTTCGCTGGTATCGTTTTGGCTTCTGCAGTGGGTACGGCCTCCGTACTGTCTCAGGCAACCGATCGCACCGCTCAAAAGTCTCAGTCCTCCGAGGTATTGGCTTACCGTGGCAGTGGTCGGATCGACCCCATGGGTGAGACCAGCCCTTCGAATATCTAGTCGAATGTCTCTCTAATTGCTCGATCGACCCGTTTGAGCAACCAGTGGAACCCCGGCTCGTCCACTGATTAACGTCTCTTCCCCTACGATTTGATGATTCACAACTCCTAATAGCCCCACTGATGTCATGCATCAGTCATCGAACGATAGATCTGATCTAACAGGTGGGGTTCTGCTCTATGCCTGCACAAGGTAGCGCCAGGAAAATCGTTCCCACAAGAACTCATCTGCCAGAAAATGTTCCCAAACTCTCAGGTCATGATAGAACCTAAGCAAGTATGGGCATGCTACAGAAACAGCGATGAGTTGGGACTCTAGTCTCCTGCATTAGGGGAACTAGATTGATTTTAGGTTGAATATTTTGTCCATATCAGGGCGAAGTAGTATAAGCTAAGACAGTTCCCGACACCCATCAGGGGTTAAACCACTCAGGGTAGAACCAGCCACGGGGCCTGTTCCACGCTGCGGGGTCATACCATTCCCTTGGTGTACTTCCGGTGTACTTTGTTACCTGACGCTTCCTCAGAGAGTTATGACACAGGATCTCGATCTGATAAAACTCCTTAGCCCCAGTGCTATGGATCAGATCATGCTTTATCTCGCATTCAGCGCCATGCGCACCGGAGGCCACCGCCATGGAGCCTTCCTAGATGCTGCTGCAACGGCGGCGAAATGCGCGATTTACATGACCTATATGGAGCAAGATGGCAATCTCCGGATGACGGGCCATCTCCATCACATCGAGCCAAAACGCGTCAAGGCGATCGTCGAGGAAGTCGGTCAAGCCCTGACGGAGGGCAAACTCCTCAAAATGTTGGGATCCCAGGAGCCCCGCTACCTCATCCAGCTTCCCTACGTCTGGATGGAGCAATATAGCTGGCAGCCTGGCCGATCGAGAATTTCTTCCACCAGTCTGACCTCCGAAGAGAAGCGGCATATCGAAGAGAAGCTACCCGCTAGTTTGCCGGATGCGCAGTTGGTCAACTCCTTCCAATTTTTAGAACTGATTGAGTTTCTGCATGCCCGCTCCCAGGAAGAGCTGCCCCGTGAGCAGCGGATGCCTTTGAGTGAAGCACTCGCCGAACATATCAAACGGCGTTTGCTGTACTCCGGTACGGTGACTCGGATTGATTCCCCCTGGGGCATGCCTTTCTATGCCCTAACCCGTGCGTCCTACTCTCCAGAGGATCAGGAAGAACGCGGCTACGTGATGGTCGAAGATACGGCCAGGTTCTTCCGCCTGATGAAGGGATGGGCCGATCGCCAGCCTCGTTTCATGCGGGTTTTGGAAGCCTTGGATGTGCCGCCGGATAAGCTGGACCAAGCTTTGGAAGAGTTGGATGAAATCATCCGGCAGTGGGCCGATCGCTACCACAAAGATGGTGGCACGCCGATGGTGGTGCAGATGGCCGTGGGTGTCCGCGAGGACTAGTCTTGTTGCCTTAAAATACAAAACCCCGATGACTGCTGGTTGTCGGGGTTTCTGCATATATGCGGTATTCCGCTGGCCTTTGGGTCAAGCTGCCCCCTACAATGGAGACCGGACTCATGTTTGATGCTGTTTTTGGGTTGAAGTCGCCATGGATTTAGTCACACTGCAAGGTCTACTGGATAACGCTGATTTTGGCTTGTTGTTTGTGACGATGCTGATCTATTGGGTGGGTGCGGCGTTTCCGACGATTCCCTACTTGGGTGCGTTGGGGACAGCTGGCATGGCGATCGCCAATTTGGTTACGGCCACCCTCCTGGGGGCGCGCTGGATCGAGGCGGGCTATTTCCCGATTAGCAATCTCTATGAGTCGCTGTTTTTCCTAGTCTGGGGTGTCACCACCATGCACCTGGTGGCCGAGTCCATGGGTCGCAACCGTTTGGTTGGCACCGTGACGACGCCCGTGGCCATGGGGATCACAGCATTCGCCGCTTTGCGGTTGCCCGATTCCATGCAGCAGTCGGCGCCCCTTGTGCCTGCGTTGAAGTCCAACTGGCTGATGATGCATGTCAGTGTGATGATGCTGAGCTACGCCACATTGATGGTGGGTTCGATGCTGGCGATCGCCTTCTTAATCGTGACGCGCGGCCAAGCGATCGAACTTCGGGGTAGCTCCGTCGGCACAGGGAGCTACCGGATCAAGGACAGCAGTTTGAGCAATAGCAGTTTGAACCAAACGCCCGAACCAGCCCTCGCCTTCCAAGGTCAAAGCGATACGCTGGTGCTCGAAGCCCCAAAAACTGAGATCGGACTATCGCTCCAGCGTCTGAGTCTGGCCGACACCCTGGATAATCTCAGCTACCGGATTATTGGCCTGGGCTTTCCGCTGCTGACGATCGGGATTATTTCAGGGGGTGTCTGGGCCAATGAAGCCTGGGGTTCCTACTGGAGCTGGGACCCGAAGGAGACCTGGGCATTGATCACCTGGCTGATGTTTGCGGCTTACTTGCATACGCGGATTACCCGAGGCTGGCAGGGACGCCGACCCGCCTATTTGGCCGCTGCTGGGTTTGTGGTGGTGTGGATTTGCTACTTAGGGGTTAATCTTTTGGGCAAGGGGCTGCATAGCTATGGTTGGTTCCTTTAAGTAAGTTTTGAATCTTCTGTAAGGCCTGAGACAATGAGCGATCGCTTTTCCCCCCTCAATGACAATGAAGTCCTGCATGTCAGCACAGGCAGGATTCTCGTGGACAATCCCACCTTCAAAGTGGGGGAACTCTTAGATGCCCTGGCCCAGTCGGTCAGTGATGGTGAAGGCGATTGGTCTGAGGACCATGAGGGTTGGTTTAGTGACGGGGCGGACTGTGAGGTGCTGCGGGTGAATGGGGCGGGCTGGCAGCGGGGCCGGGTGCGGGTGCGGATCGAGTTCGCCCCGGATAAGGAGCAGGATTTGTTGACGGAGCGATCGTCTGCCAACGGTGGCCAAGGTCGGGAGCGCGTCCGATTCCAGGCCAGCCGCCTCAGCGACGATGACTTCAAAGGCTACGACTAGCACAGGCAAACCATGACGCCCTGGGGTGAACCGCAAGCAAAACTCCATCACACCCTGCGATCGCGCCAGCTTCTACCCAAGTCGGCGCGGGTTCTAATCGCCGTTTCCGGCGGTCAAGATTCCCTCGCCTTGGCCCAGTTGATGCTCGATTTGCGGAGTCGCTGGGACTGGGATTTGGCGGTTGCCCACTGCAACCACCGCTGGCGAACCGACGCCGACGCCAATGCCCTGCATGTTAAAACGCTTGCCAACCAATGGGGGCTGACTTACTGGGAAGCGATCGCTCCCACTCCCCCAAGCGGCGAAGCCGCCGCCCGCCAATGGCGCTACACAGAACTCACAAAAATCGCCCAAGCCCACCAGTACAGCCACATTCTGACGGGGCATACGGCCAGCGATCGCGCCGAAACCCTCCTCTACAACCTCATCCGAGGCAGCGGCACCGATGGCCTCGCCGCCCTCACCTGGCAAAGACCCCTAGCGCAAGCCCTCCAGCTCATCCGCCCTCTCCTCAACTGGAGCCGCGAGGACACAGGCGCGTTTTGTCGCGATCGCAATCTCCCCATCTGGCTAGACAGCACCAACGCCGATCCCACCTACGCCCGCAACCGCCTCCGCCTCGAAGTCCTTCCCTACCTCCGCCAGCACTTCAATCCCCAAACCGATCACCACCTCGCCCAGACCGCCGAACTGCTCAGTGCCGACATCGATTGCCTCGAAATCCTCGCCCAGGAGGTTTACCAACAGGCTCACCAGGGCGACCATTGCCTCGATCGCACCCCTTTAAAACCCCTGGCCCTCGCCCTCCAGCGCAGGGTCCTCCGACGGTTCCTCCAGCAGCACCTGCCCATCGCCCCAATTTCCAGCAAATTGAAAAACTCCTGCCGCTGATCACGGCCCCGACGGGCACCAGAACTGATCCCTTCCCTGGCGGAGCGATCGCCCAGGTCCAGCAGAATGCGATCGCCCTGGTTGATCCCTAGGGCCAATCAAAAACAAAGCCAGCCCTGTAAGAGGCTGGCTTTGTTTTGTTAATAAATCAGCCGCAACAACTACACCATCTGCGGCTGTGGCAGCAACTGTCCCAAGGTATCGCGCATCTGGCCCAGGGTGTTTTGATGCTCGGCCCCTGTGGAACGCATCTGCTCCATCTGACCTGAGAAGGACTCTGTGCCCTGCTGCAGCCCATTAAAGATCTGCTGCAACGGCTCCATCATTTCCTGGTACAGATAAACCTTACCGGTGATTTCCGCCAAGGTCCCTCGCTGGGCAAGGATGGTGGATTCCAGATGGTCGATTTCCTGGCGCCGCTCGGTTTGTATTTGGTTCTCATGGGCCAGATGCTCATGGGCCGCCTGGACTTCCTGGCGAATCCCATCGAGTTCCGCCGAAACCTGCTGCAACTGTTCCTGCTGCTGCTGGCGGACTTGCTCAATGCGGCTCAGGGCCGGAGAGAGATCCACCGAACCATCGGTGCGGGTTGGATCGGGCTTCCCTTGACGGCGGGCCAGGACCTGGCGGTGCACCTTCAGGGCTGCTTCCTTCTCGATCAAATTCCGCCGCTGGCCGACCAGGGTCTCATTCAAGAATTGATAGGCATCCTGCTCATCATTCAGTTCAGACTCCAGGGTCATGCGATCGAATTCGCTGACCTGGGAGAGCTTCTCCTTCAGGGTTTGGATTTCGGCCTGTTTGGATTCGAGTTCCTCTTCCTGGCTGCGGACAAAGGGCAGAGACTTCTCATACTCCCCTCGTAGATCGGAGACGATCGCTTCCAACTCGGGAATCCCCATGGCCTCAATGGCGGACAGATTCACCGTGGTTTCGGCCATGCCATCGCCGCCGGAAAGGCCACTCAATTGGCTCCAAAGCTCATTGTGGTACTGGATTTGGCCATTGAGCTGCTCAACCTGTTCTTCTTTGATCTGCAGCAGCGATTCCTTGGCATGGACCTCAGACTTCGCCTTCTGAAGGACCATCTCGGCCTCCTGCCAGGTGTGACGCAGGTGATTGAGGGACTGCACCTGCTGCTCAATTTCGCCGCCCAACTGTTCGCTGGTCGATCGATATTGCTCAAACTGCTGCCAATGGTTGCTCAGCAAGCCCTGCTTTTGGCCCATCAAGTCATTGACATGGTGCAGATTACCCTGGAGATCATCGCTTGGCCCGATGGCCGTCGCACTCAATTGAGCCAGCAGCGCTTGCAGTTGATTCGCACTATGCTCGTCTAAGCCCGGCGACTGCTGGATCTCCGATTGGCGCTCCTCTAGGCGGCGTTGTTCGCCAGACAAATGTGCCCAGGCACCCTCTAGCTCCTGCTGCTGACGCTCGACTTCGCCGCGCAATTTGTCAATTTCCTCCCGGCTGGAGCTGACCTCTTGGCGCTGCTGCTCAAGCTGCTCAAAATCACTTTCAAGCTGCTCTAGCTGCTCCCGGCGCGCTTCCATTTCCATTTCCCGGCGGTTCAGCTCCTGACTTTGATAGGTCAGGGACTGCTTCCACTGTTCAATTTCTTCTTCCTGGGTCTTGAACTTTTCCTGGAGTCTGGAGAAATTCTGCAGGATGCTGACCAAGGGGCGACCGGCCTCCTGGATACGCTGTACCTGCTTGCTGGCCGTTAAGTCCACAAGCAATAGGGCGCCAGCACCATACTTACTTGCCTCATCAGCGGGCACAATCTCCTCACCAGAGACAGCGGTCCAATTCTGCTCTGTGCGCTGGCAAGCGAGCAACCTCAGCTCGGCTTTGCCACCGCCCATAATGCCACCTTTTTTCTGAATGACCTCTGCCAGATACAGCACGCTGATAGCCCTCTTCTGTGTCTAAGCCCAAATGTTATGCGGCGCTTTCAATAGTAAAGTATTCCCTCGAAAACGTCGAAAGTGCAACCTTGAACCGGAGTTTCTTGAATGTATACGATAGCTTAGTCCACCATGCATGGGATATTTCCATGCAAAACACTTAGCTCACCCTACAGTCACTTCAGATATTATGCCCAGGTCAGCCTCACCTGCGCTATCGTTGGCTTGAGAAATCTGGGATTTGTCACTCCCCATCAAAGGGCCAGGGTTACCTATGCAAGGCGAGCTTCAGGAAATTGATCTACGCAGTCTACTTGAGCTTGCCGCCCTTGGACAACGGACCGGGCAATTGTTGATCGAGTTCCCTCGGCAGTCTATGGTCAGTAGCCCCGATAGGGCGGGGGCCTGGCAGGTTTCCTTTGTCAATGGAAAAATAATCTACGCAGGCCATTCAAAGTTTGGCTATGGGCGCCTTAACCATCTGGTCCGCCGCTATGGCCAAGAAACCCTGCCAAAGGATATCGAGACCTCCCCCCACCAGGTCAACCATCCCTTGGAATATGCGGCCATCCTCACCCTGTTTGAATCCCAAGCCCTTAGCCTAGAGCAGGTGCATAGCATCCTGCGGCAGATGATTCAGGAGAGTCTTCTAGAGATGATCGCCCTCAGCCATGGCCACTTTTTCTTCGTCACAGAGCCCCTCGGTAGCCAAACGGCGATCGCTCCCTTTGAGGTGTTTCCGCTGCTGCAATGGGTGACCCAGCAGCGTCAGGAATGGCAGGGCTTCCATCCCTATATTCAGTCGCCGGACCACTATCCGAGGATTGTGGAGCCCGAGGCCCTGGGCCAGGCCCTCTCCGTGGCCACCGTCAACACCCTACTCAAATTCGCCGATGGCCAGGCCTCACTCAGGCAATTGTCCCACCGCTTCGATCGCAATCTCAATATGATCGCACGGGCGATCTACCCCTGTGTCCAGCGCGGTTGGATAGAGATGATGCCCATGCCCGTCGGCACAATTGCCCCCCAGGTTGAGTCCCCAGAGCCCGATGCCCCACCCTGGCGGATTGCCTGTCTAGATGATGATGCCGTGGTCCGCCAGTCCCTGCGGCTGGTGCTAGAGCAGTACCACTGTCAGGTCACGGTGCTGGCCCAGCCCATCGAAGCCCTTAGCACCCTCTTCCAAATCACCCCCCACTTGATCTTCTGTGACATCACCATGCCCCAGCTCGATGGCTATGAAGTCTGTGCAATGTTGCGACAAACCGCCCGTTTCTGTCAAACCCCGATTATTATGCTGACAGGGCAGGATGGGTACATCAATCGCATCCGGGCTAAACAAGTGGGTGCCACCGCCTATCTGACCAAGCCCATTCAAGAAACGGAATTGGTCGCGCTGCTGGAGGTCTATCTGGGTTGGAAAGGTGTGAAGAAGCACTTTTCCCAATATCTAGATGGGATTCTGAATGCGCCGCCCAGTCACGGGGCCATGGAGGAATCCACAGTTTTTCCAGTAAAGTCTGATTAATTCTCGGAATGAGGGTACCTTAGTTAAGACAGATACCGACATCATGGTACTGTCGGGTGCGTTTTGAAGTGGCGGATCGCCCCAGTCTAGGATTGATGCCAGTTAGCAGGTAGGGGGTTATGAGTACAGTTCTGGTTGTTGAAGACAGTGTCACTCAACGAGAAATGATCACTGACCTATTGAAGGGCAGTGGTCTATCGGTCACTGTGGCAACCGATGGTGTCGAGGCACTAGAACATATTGATGGCCATCGGCCGGATTTGATAGTGCTAGATATTGTGATGCCACGGATGAATGGCTACGAGGTGTGTCGGCGGCTCAAGTCTGATCCCAAGACACAGGATTTGCCCGTGGTGATGTGTTCTTCCAAAGGCGAGGAATTCGATCGCTACTGGGGCATGAAGCAGGGAGCGGATGCATACATTGCTAAGCCGTTCCAGCCCACAGAACTTGTGGGCACAGTGAAACAACTATTGCGAGGTTAGGGTTCTCTCATGGTCGGTAATCCAGACTTTTTGACTGGGCGCGGGCAAGATCAAGCCCCTGAGTTCCAGGAACTCGAAAGCCCCGAGGGAGAGCTGCATCTGCGGTTTTATATGCCTTCGGGGAATGAATTTGCTCTGCCGGCCACTGGTATCCGCGAGGTGCTGGCTCCATCGCCCGATCGGATCACGCCAGTCCCCAATGTCTCCCCCTTGCTGCTGGGCACATTGAATGTGCGAGGTCGCGTGGTGTGGGTTGCGGACCTGGGTCAGTTCCTGGGGGATTCGGTGATTCTGAATACCGATCGACAGGAAGTCTCGGTGATCGCGGTGGAGGACCAAGATATATTGCTGGGTCTGGCGGTCGATCGGGTGGTGGGTATGGAATGGCTCGACATCGAGCAGATTCAGATGCCGATCAATGCCCCGGACAGCGTGGCACCGTTTCTAAAGGGGGAGTGGCATTTGGACGAGGGGGCTCAATACCTGAGACTGCTCGATCAAGTTGCGATCTTGCGGTCCGCGCGATGGGCTGCATAGTTAGCGATCGACTTTCCCTGGGGGCACGGAATAAAGATGACCCTTGAAGAAGGTGCGCACCCTCGGAAAAACGCAGTATCCTAAAGTACCTGCTTTGAATCAGAGGATGATTCTGTTTCCTAAACGGGCCATTCATCACACTTTCTACTCTCACTCTATCAAGTCTTAGGCATTTTTTGTTGGGCAACCTGATTAAAAGGGCGCAAACCCAATAGCAAGAGCTAAGGCAACTTTAACATTTCGAGCATCACGGCATAGGATTTACCGGCAGGAGGAGGCAAATGGCACGAGGTACTGACTTCGCACAGGAATACCAGCAGGCAGAAAAAGCCTATATGCAGGGCCGCTATGAAGAGGCGGCTGGCATGATCGATCGCTTGGTGGAAAGCAATCCTGACGATCCCAGTGCGCGTTTATTGCGGGGGCACATCTATTGCTATGGCCTCCAGAAATATGACGTCGCCCAGGATCAGTACAAATCTGTCCTGTCCTTGACCGCCGATGCAGAGTTTATTGACTATGCCAACAGTGGCCTGACCTATGCGAGACAATGTGCTGAGGAGACCGATGTTCCCTTCAGCAGTGCCTTGGACGGGGATACAACGGGTGGGGGCGCGAGTTATGGATTTTCTGGGAATGAATCTCCGGCGGGGGATGATAGTTTTGTGCTGTCGGATATGGATTTTGAACTCGATGAGTTGCCGTCTTCTCCCCTCGAATCGGCCTCTTCCGGTGGGTTTAATTTTGCCAGTGCTAATGGGAGTGCTAGTGGGTTGACGGCCGATCCCTTTGGCGACAGTCCGATGCCGCCAACCCACTCGTCCACCTTTGTGGATGAGCCCATGGGCTACGAGTTGCCAGATGATCCGCTGCCCGATGCCTTTTCGGAATTTGACGATGTGTTTGCGGGTGGTGGGAATGATGCCTTTGGGGCATCGGCCCCCAGTAAGGCTCCGAGTCCGCCGACCAGCCTCGGTGACATGGATTTTCTCTCCGACGATTTTTCTGCGCCTAGTCCGGCTCCGGCGTTGGGGAACTACGTCGATAGCTATGGGGACGTTGCAGCGCCAGCCCATGATGCGAGTGATGCGACCCTGTTTATGGGTGGCGGCGTGGATATGGATGAATTGTCCTCGCCCTCCGGGTTTTCATCGGCGACCTCTCCGCAGTTGAATGCCCCAAGTGAAATGCCCCCTTTGTTTGGGGAGCCTTCCTTGGGTAGTGGCGAGGGAGGCGCGGAGGCGGGTGCCGGATTCCTGAGCAATTTTGATGACTTTGACGATTTGGGGAATCTATCGGACTTTGACCTGTCCGAGGATTCGATCGGCTTTACCAGTCCCTCGATGGGTTCGCCCTTTGGTATGGGGGGGATGGCCGCTGCTGGCGGTACGGCTGCTGCGACTGCCGGGTTCGCGGCGGCAGCGGCGGCTCCCATGGACTTTGGGGCCGATGACTTTTCTGACAACAGTCGGGGCAACCTGCAGGATGAAGAATTCTTTAGCATGGGAGCCTCGGAAACCCTGCCCAGCTTTACACCCATGGAAAGTGCGGTGGCAGAGGTGCCCAGTCCCAGTGTCGAACAGGGCGCTATGGGCTTCTTTGATGATGCATTGCTCGGCAAGAAACATTGGTATACGGGCCTAGCCACGGGGTTGGCCTCCTCTGTGATGGTCGCCCTGGCTTGTTTTGGGGGGTTGAGCTTGGTGCAGGGGACCTCTACCCTGGGTAAGGAAGAGCAGTCGGCGGTGAGTAACCAGGTCAAGATGACCGCTGCGGGTATGGTATTGGCTGGGTTGGCTGGGGGACTGGGTACGGCCTATGTTCTCAGTCAGATGGCCAGTAAGCGCATGAAGCGATCGACCGATGACTTGAAGGCCCAGTTTGACTCAGTCTGTCAGGGCAATCTTAACGCCCGTGCCACGGTCTATTCCAAGGACGAAATGGGCACCTTGGCCAGCAGTTTCAACCAGATGGCCCGCGTCATCTTGACCACCACCAGTGAAGCCCAGCGCAAGGCCGAAGAGCAGGAACAGGCCAAGGAAGACCTCCAGCGCCAGGTGATTCGACTGCTGGACGATGTGGAAGGGGCCGCTCGTGGGGACCTGACGGTCCAGGCCGAGGTGACCGCCGACGTCCTTGGGGCCGTTGCGGACTCCTTCAACTTGACCATTCAGAACCTGCGTGAAATCGTTCAACAGGTGAAACTGGCCGCCCGCCAGGTGAGCAAGGGTTCCACCGACAACGAAGTGTTTGCCCGCAGTCTATCCTCCGACGCCCTGCGCCAAGCGGAAGAGTTGGCTGTGACACTGAACTCGGTGCAGATGATGACCGACTCGATTCAGCGGGTGGCGGAAAGCGCCCGCGAAGCCGAGGAAGTGGCCCACCAGGCCTCCTCTACTGCACTTAAGGGTGGGGAAGCCGTGGAACGCACCGTGGCTGGTATCCTAGAAATCCGCGAAACCGTGGCCGAAACCACCCGTAAGGTGAAGCGTCTCGCGGAATCGTCCCAGGAAATTTCCAAGATTGTTGCCTTGATTTCCCAGATTGCCTCCCGAACCAACCTGCTGGCCCTTAACGCCAGTATTGAGGCCGCCCGAGCTGGGGAAGCGGGACGAGGCTTTGCAATTGTGGCCGATGAGGTTAGACAGTTGGCCGATCGCGCCGCCAAAGCATCGAAGGAAATCGAACAGATCGTCTTGCAGATTCAAAGTGAGACGGGTTCGGTGATGACCGCCATGGAAGAAGGGACCCAGCAGGTGATCGAAGGGACCCGTCTGGCGGAACAGGCCAAGCGCTCCCTCGATGACATCATTCAAGTGTCTAACCAGATTAATACCTTGGTGCGATCGATTACCTCCGATACCGTCGAGCAGACGGAAACCTCCCGCGCCGTGGCGCAGGTGATGCAATCGGTGGAACTCACCGCCCAAGAAACCTCCCAGGAAGCCCAGCGCGTCTCGGCGTCGATGCAAAACCTGGTGGGAGTGGCCCGCGATCTACTCACTTCCGTGGAACGTTTCCGTGTCGAAACCATCGACCAAGGCTAAAATCCAACTCCGGAAAGAAGACGCTATCTATAACAAGTAGGGACATTGCTATGCAGCCGGAACAACAGCAGCGCATCATGGGATATTTCATTGAGGAGGCCAAGGACCACCTCAATACGATCGAGCAGGGCCTGCTTAATCTGCAAAATACCCTCGATGATTCTGAAATGGCCAATGAGGTCTTTCGGGCCGCCCACTCCGTCAAGGGCGGCGCGGCAATGTTGGGCTTGGGTAGCATTCAGCGGGTGTCCCACCGCTTGGAAGACTTCTTCAAAATCCTTAAGGAGACCCCCAGTGTTCGCACGGATCAAAAGCTAGAGTCGTTGCTGCTGCGGGTGTTTGATACGTTACAGGAGCTGTTGGAACATTTGCAGGAGCCGTTTGGATTGACGGAGGAGGCGGCTAGCACTTCGATGGATGGGATTGAGCCTGTGTTTTCCGAGTTGGAGCAGCATCTTTCTCAACTGGTGGCGGGGGCGGGGGCAGCACCTGCGGCACCTGCGGCCTTGAGTTGGTTCCAGCAGCAGGTGCCCGTGGGGCTGCGCGCCATGTTGGAATTGTTCAAGCAGGCCGATAGCGTATCCGATGCTCGGAGCCAGTTGCAGTCCTGCTGCACACAGTTGAAGGCACCCTCTGCGGCGGCCCTGGAGTGGAATTTGCTGGTGGACCAGGTGCACCGGGCGATCGGGATTCCGGAGAATGGCTATCGCACCTTGGCGGGGGTGGTGCTGAAGGATTTGAAGCAGGCCCAGGAACTGGTTTTATCGGGGCGCACCAGGGAAGTTGCCGCCAGCCCCGCCCTCCAGGCCCTACTGCCCTTGGCGGCGGATGCTGGGCTGGATAATTTGTTCGATCTCAATAGTACTGGGGATGATCTGGATCTGGGCTTGACGGGTGAAGTGGGCGAGTTTGACCTGGCAGGTTTGGAGACTGGGGAGTTGGACTTTTCCCTGGGTGGTGACCTGGATGGCAGTGATGATTTGAATTTGGACGGTTTTTCCTTGGAAGGGGAAAGCGATGATTTGGGGCTGGGAGATCTGGTGCTGGATGGGGATGATTCAGATCTATCCCTGGGCGATTTGGATCTTGACTCGATGGTTTCTGACAGTGGGGATGACTTGCTCGATCCCAATTTGCTTAACTCCTTTGCCGATGGCCAAGAGGGCGATGAGGACCTGTGGCAGGACCTTTCGGAAACACCCGTTGTGCCTACAGCAAATTCAACGAGTGCCCTTGAGGACGATATGGGTCTGGGGCTGTTTGACTCGGAGACAGAGGGAGAGTCCTTTGGGGGATTGGATCTCGAAGGCAGTGATCTGTTGGAATTAGATGAAGATTCCACGGCATCCCTGGAGAATCTAGGTGAGCTGTTCATGGGGTTAGATGAGAGCGATCTGACCTTTGTCCAGGAGGAGGATGACTTCTTTGGGGCAGAGGGTGAGGAAGATGGCGGCATGGGTGAGCTGGACTTAGATTTGTTTGACTTGCCGGAGAGTACGGCGGTGGGTTCTGGTATTGCTGCTGCGGGCGATTTGGACGGTCTAGATTTTGATGGGATGGATTTGTTCGACAGCGATCCCTTGGCAATGCCGACTTCTGTGGAAGTGAGTCGGGATGTGGTGGCGGAGGATTCTCTTGGGCTAGGTGCCTTGGAGCTGGATGGCGATGAGGATAGCTTCAGTGAGGCGCCGCCTCGGACTGATTATACGGCGGGACTCGGGGATAATTTTGGTCTAGATGCCTTGGACCTCGATGAAGGTTCTTTGTCTTTGGATCTGGGCGAAGACTCTGCTGAGTCTGACGATTTGGGCTTGGGTGAGCTGAATCTCGATGAAATGGTGCTGGATGAATCTGGCGACCTAGGCGATTTGAATTTAGATGGCTTGGGGGATGAGGATTTTGGGGTGATGGCTGTATCGTCCTCAGATGATTCGACCTTTCTCCATGGGGACCTAGATGGGGAGATGGCGTTGGATGGTTCATTGAATTTGGGGGAGGGCCAGGATTTGGAGCTCTCCTTTGCGGATTTGGACGGTGGGAGCGGCGGCTCCGAGGAGGGTGGCCTAGATGACCTATCCTTTGATGATTTGATGGGGGATGGGGCGACGGATCTGCAGCTTGAGGATGGCTTAGACGCGAACTTGATGGCGTCGGATCTGGGAGATGATTCGGTTGATTTGTCCGAGTTCGATCTCGATGGTGGGGCGTCTGGATCGGCGGATAGTAGCGCGGCGTTTGATGACCTGGGTTTGGGTGGTGATGATAGCCTGCTCGATATGTCTGACCTAGATGGGTTTGATCTCGGGGAGATGCCTAGGGATGACCTCGGTGGTCTCGATGGTGCCATTGCTGACCCTGGCTTGGATATGTCCTTGGGGAGCGATGATTTGGATGGTTTCCTGGATGATCCAGCTGAGGCGTCAGATGCCGAGGGTGGTTTTGACTTTAATGCCCTGATGGGTGGGGCGCGATCGCGGGTGGTGCCGTGGTGGCCGGAAATGCCTTTGCCCAGTCCCGCCGTGGCGAGTCAAGTGCTGACGAAGATGAACTCGATGATCTGCTAGAGCAGGACGATCTGGGCCTTGATGGGCTGGAGATGAATGGCAGTGGGTTTGATGGGGGCGAGTTTGATGGGCTAGATTCGCTGCTGGATGAGCCGTCCGCTGGCGGTAGTGCCTTTGGTGATTTGGATTCGCTGCTGGTCGATCCACCGACTACATCGCCGTCGATGGGTGTTAGTGCCATGTCGATGGGCAGTGATGATGCGGAGTTTGGGGACTTAGAGAAGCTGTTGGAGGATTCCGAGGGGTCCGGATCGGGCGGTGGCAAGGGTCTTGCGCCTGCGGCCCGTCGTCCGGCCCGTCCGAGTAAGGGCTTTGCGGAACAGACGATGCGGGTGCCGGTCAAGCATTTGGATAATCTCAGCAACCTGGTGGGTGAGCTGGTGGTGAACCGAAATAGCCTGGAGCAGGACCAGGAACGGATGCGTCAGTCCTTGGATAATCTGCTCTACCAGGTACAACAGCTCAGCGATGTGGGCCAGCGGATGCAGGATCTGTATGAGCGATCGCTGCTGGAAAGCTCGCTGCTGGCCAGTCGCCAAAATCGTGGTGTTCTGCCATTGTCCCTGCGGCCTAAGGCTCCGGTGGAGGCGCTCTCCAATGATGTCGAGTATGACCCCTTGGAGATGGATCGCTTTACGGGCTTCCATACTTTGTCCCAGGAGATGATCGAGTTGATTGTCCGGGTGCGGGAATCGGCGTCGGATATTGAATTTATTGTGGATGAAACGGACCAGGTGACGCGGATGTTCCGCCAGGTCACGACGCAGTTGAGCGAAGGTCTGACTCGGTCGCGGATGGTGCCCTTTGCCCAGACGGCCGATCGCTTGCCCCGTGCGGTGCGCGATATTGCGATGAAGTGTGGGAAGCAGGCGGAGCTGGTGATTGAGGGTCGTGAAACGCTGATTGACAAGATGATCTTGGAGCAGCTCTATGATCCGATGACCCATTTGGTGAACAATGCGATTACCCATGGGATCGAGTCGCCGGACATCCGGGGAGCGGGTGGCAAGGTGGCGGCGGGTCGGATTACGATTCGGGCCTTCCACCAGGGGAACCAGACGGTGATTTCGGTGTCCGATGATGGGGCCGGGATTGATGTGGAGCGGGTGCGATCGAAGGCGGTCGAGAAGGGGCTGCTTAGTAGCGGCGAGGCTCAGAATATGAGTCGTCTCGATCTGTATGATTTGCTGTTCCATCCGGGCTTTAGTACGAAGGACCAGGCCGATGACTTCGCGGGTCGTGGTGTGGGGATGGATGTGGTCCGGACGAGTCTGACGGATATTCGCGGGGTGATTAATACGGATTCGGCGCTGGGTAAGGGGACGACCTTTACGATTCGCCTGCCGTTGACGTTGAGTATTTCGAAGGCGCTCTGTTGCATTAGTGATCGCGCAAGGATTGCCTTCCCGATGGATGGGGTGGAGGACATGCTGGATCTGCCCAAGGATCGGGTGTCCCATAATGCGGAGGGCCAGGTTTGTATTCCTTGGCGGGATACGACGCTTCCGCTGCGGCCTTTGACGGAGCTGCTGTCGCTGAATCGCCACCTGAGTCGCGGTACGGTCTACGGCGGTAGCCAGGAAGAGGATATGATTTCGGTGGTGGTGCTGCGGAGTGCGGGGAATTACCTGGCGCTGCAGGTGGATCAGGTGCTGGGTGAGCAGGAGATTGTGATCAAGCAGCTTGAGGGTCCGGTGCCGAAGCCTGTGGGGATCGCGGGGGCGACGGTGCTGGGGGATGGGCGGATTATGCCGATCGCCGATGTGCTGGAGCTGCTGGATCTGTCTATGGGTCGGATTCGCCGGGATGCTGGAAGCATGTGGGATCAGTCGCCGGATGGTCCGGTGGAGCTGCCGCCTTCTAAGGTACAGCCGATGGTGTTGATTGTGGATGACTCGATTACGGTGCGGGAGCTGTTGTCGATGACGTTTAACAAAGTCGGCTATCGGGTGGAGCAGGCGCGGGATGGTCAGGAGGCTTGGGAGAAGCTGCGATCGGGCTTGCCCTGCGATATTGTGTTCTGTGACATTGAGATGCCCCGGATGGATGGCTTGGAATTGCTGTCGCGGATTCAGAAGGATGTCAATCTCAAGAAGATGCCGATCGCGATGCTGACGTCTCGGGGTGCCGATCGCCATAGACAGATGGCGGTTTCGTTGGGGGCACGCGGTTACTTTACGAAGCCTTACCTGGAGGAGGCGCTGCTGGATGCGGCGGCGCGGATGTTGAAGGGTGAGATTTTGATTAGTAATGCGTAGGGATTAGTGGTTTGTGTTGAATTAGGGCGATCGCTGCTCCTTGGGGGTCGCGATCGTTTTTTATGGCTTTTCTCTGGAATAAGAAAATCTGTGAAAAGATTTTAGATTTTTACATAGGTATTCAGGAACTTTGATGGGTTGCGTTCGAGGGCTTGTCTGCTATTGATTAAAGCCATGTGAGCATCGATTGTTAACCTACCTTTAATTAATACTTTAACTTCGTGCCATATTATTTGGCCGTTAGTGAAAAATGACCTACGGTGCTTCCATCGTTCATACCTGTCACCCAACCCAGATTTTTAATGCCATCCAAGCTTACTAAAACGCCCCCAGAAATTGTTGCCAAAAACCTTGTTATTTTGGATCTTCTCAAGGGTACAGCAATTCTCTGGATCATTCTCAATCATGTCGTTGAGATGGTTGCAGACTCCCCTTTAATTGGTTATCCCAATAAGTATTGGCCACCGATCGGCGATCGCATTGCTCAACTTCAGCCCAGGGATTTTGGATTTTGGACGCTGCCGGGAAACCTACTGCGCTATTTGGGATGGTCGGGCGATCATGGTGTGGCGATCTTTTTGATCGCCAGTGGTATGGGTCTAACTTGGGGTGTTCTCCGACGGTTGGAGTCGCAAAAACCACAGGATTGGAAACAGTTCCTAGTGCGGCGACTATCGCGACTCTATCCAATGTGGTTTTTGGTGCATGGGTTTTTTATGGTGACGGCTTTATTGATCGGTTGGGGATTATCACCCTTGGATTATCGGACGTTGATTAGTCTGTCAGGTCTGCGGCTTGGGAGCAGTACGATTTACTATTTTTCACCAGCCTGGTGGTTTGTAACATTGTTGTTGCAGTTGTATTTAATCTTCCCTTTTCTTTGGAAGGGGATGCGGCGTTTGGGCGCGGCAAGGTTTTTGGGGCTTAGTTGTGTTCTGGGCTGGGGGCTGCGATTGGTAGGATTTCATCTATTCCCGAATCTGATGATTTTGTGGAATCCTGGGGTTTTTGCCCTGGCGCGGCTGCCGGAATTTGCCTTCGGGATGAGTTTGGCGGTCTGGTTGTTTGAGGATCGTTCAAGGGTGGAGAAATTGCTCCGGCAGGCGTTGCCTGGCGATCGCCTTAGTTCCTTTGGTAATGGCCGCTGGGTTAACGCGGATCGGGGCTGTACCCTATGCGGCTTTGATGGGTGTCGGCTGGTTTGTGGTGCTTTGGTCCGTTTTGGGGCGCTTGCAGGGGAAGGGGCGATCGCTGTTGCGGTTTTTAGGCCAGCATTCCTACAGTATTTATCTGGTCCATCATCCGTTGATGCTGCGCTGGCTGCCGAGTGAGGGTTGGTTGTCCCACATGGGAAGTAATCTGGTCATCACGGGTTTAATTATTGCCATTTCGATCGGCATTGCGCTAGCGCTGGAGCAGGTACTAGTTTTATTGGGTAAACTTTGGAGCAGCAGTGCTAGCTATCTCAATCAAGGAGAAGGGCGTTAGATTCTGAACCGACTGAGGGGCCTTTGCTCACCTGTAACTGAATTTTTATGGCTGTTGATCGGGTGTGGGTGTTAATGCTTGGAGGTGGTGCTGGAATTTTTGGTAGTCTTCGGTCTGCATGCCCTGGGCTAGAATTTTGAGTACTGTTGGGAGATCGCCTGTGAGCATGGCCTGGATGTCGAGCCAGAGTCCTGGGAAGGTTTGGCTGCGGGTGATGCCGTCGGGTTCTGGGGAGAGGGTTTGGTAGCTGTCGCCTTGTTGGAGGAACCAGTCGATGGCGCGATCGTTGACTCGCCAGACGATGTATTCTTTGACACCGCTGCGACTGTAGAGGTCTTTTTTGTCGTGGAGGTCGTAGGAGGCTGTGCTAGCGGCGATTTCGACGATCAGTTCTGGGGGGCCTTCGAGGTAGTCGTCTTCGGTGATGCTGGATTGGCCTCCGGCCCATTGTTCAAGGCGGAGGCAGGCGTCGGGCTGGGGTTCGTTGTCGCCGGGGAGACGATCGGTGGCGTTGTCGAGGAGGTCGAGGGCTGGGTTTGCTTGGGCGTAGGTGAAGAGCCAGCCGATGATGGCGGCGTGGGGTTTGCCGTGTTTGCGGGCGCGGACGGGGGAGGCCATGTATACGATTCCTGAGATCAGTTCGGCTTTTTTGAGGTCGGGCATGCTGTTGTAGCGGCGCTCGAATTCGCGGCGGGTGAGGCGATCGCCGTTTTCGAGGGGAGGGATGGTTTGGGTGGGTGGGCGATGGTCTTTGACCGACCGCAGGTCATCGGCGAGGGTCATGGCTGGATCGAGGGTGATGGTTGGTTTGATTATAAGAGATGATGTTGTTGAGGGTAGGCGATCGTGTTGATGGAATCTTTGCAAGCTATCAAGATCGAATCTTATCCCTCTCCCGATGAGTGCAGAGTAAGTCTTTAAGTGCTGTGCGAACAACCTTTGTTACATGGGGAACATCGAGTTTCGTGCCTGTTGGTCCTGCAAATATTGGGTCATGCATGATGACATGAATTAATATCATTTCTGGATTCCAATTGGCAGCCTTGAGGGCATTTTGGAGTCCTCTAACGTGAGTGCCGTGCTCGATCGTCTTTGTGCCATTGACCCAAGAGAAAATATATTGCCGCATCGGTAATTTTGAAGTTTTATAGTCTTTATCGAGATCGCCAATTACTACAACTTCTATCTCAATATCATCATGCTTCAACTTGACATGAAATGGAGAATTATAGCGTCGTGAGAAGAAAACCTCTATTGTCTTCTCATAAATACGGGCTAGGCTATATAATCCTTGAGGCGCGTAAAACCGTTCTTCTTGAAATCCAACTTTCAAACCACCGAACACATGAGCCATTTCAAATAAAGCATATTTTGATCGCCCGCCGATCCGATTTCCCCAAGGCTTCAACCTCCTCAATCAAATTCTCCACATCCAACCCAGCCCAATTCCCCTGGCGCAATGCCAAGGCAACCTGCTCTGTCCAGCCCACAAAATCCTGGTCATAGAGCGATCGCATCTGATTTGTTACATCTGTCTGGATGAAAACCATACTGCTCATAACCCCGCGAAGGCATATAGGACTAGGTTAACATAGGTGATCGCCTCTCTCCCAGCAATTCCAAATTCAAAAGGGTCTAAACTAATGGAGATGAGGCATTCGATAGACCTGCCTCTATTGTGAAGTTATGCAGCAATCTGGAACTGCATCCTAGCGGGGGTTCTAGAATCAGGGTACAA
>JAAUSA010000221.1 GCA_012031975.1 Alkalinema sp. RU_4_3
AGCCGAGTCAATCGTAAGATCTTGGCCCACACTTTGTGCTGCTGGCTCAACCACAAGCTGGGAAGGGAGTTGCTTCAGTTTGACGGGCTGATTTGTGATGCCTGAAAAAGTTGCACATCGCCTTAGATAGGGCAAATCTAGGTGGAGCTACGCTGTGTGAGGCAAAAATGCGGGATGTTTACCTTGAGAATGTAGAAGCTCATGGCGCAAATTTTCGAGGAGTGGACCTCACCAGTAGTTATCTACGCAATAGCAAATTTACGGCAGCAAAGTTTGAGGGTGCAATATTACTCAATGTCGATTTGTCAAAAGCAGATTTATTTCGAGTCAATTTAGATGATGCTATGCTCGATGGCTCAAACCTAACCCAAGCTAAGATCAGAAATGCCACGGCAAATAGAGTTTCTCTAGTTCTAGCAAACCTTGAAGGATCTGACATAACCTGTACTAGGATGAAAGATGCTTCCTTAATGCAGGCAAGTTTAGAAGGCGCAAAACTGGTTCGCATCAATCTTTCTAATTCAAATCTTACCGGAGCAAATCTTAGCGAAGTCGATTTAACTGAAGCAAAACTCCACTCTGCTAACTTACGAGATGTCTCTTTAGTCAATTCCTTCTTAGATGGAGCTAACTTTCAAAATGCAGATCTAAGTAATGCAGATCTGACTGAGGCAAGAATGCTAGGGACTTTTTTGAGCGGAGCACGCCTGAATAATGCAACTCTAATTAGAGCGAAACTACGACGATCGCAAATGCGCCGCGCCAATCTATCCTACGCAAAGCTCAATGGTGCTGAGATGTGGGAAACCTTCTGCCGATTTGCAATTCTGCACGGGGCTGACCTCAGGGGTGTAAGTCTAGATGGTGCTGATTTTGAAGGTGCTGACCTGAGCGAGTCAAAATTACAACAGGTCAATATGCAGCGTACTAACCTCATGGCAGCTAATCTTACGAAAGCTGATCTGCGAAAAGCGAACTTAGTCGGAGCCGACCTAAGTGATGCTAATCTCAAGGATACAAAACTTCAGCGAGCGAAGCTAGGGGGTGCAAAATTGCTAGCCGCCAATTTAGAAAACAGTTGTTTCGATCGTGCCTGCCTCAACCGTGCCGACCTAAGTGATGCCAATCTGAAGGGAGCCAGTTTCATCAAAGCAGAAATGAATCGCGTCAATTTAGATGGAGCCACCTTAACTAATGCCAATCTCAGTGGTGCTATTTTGTATGGTAGCACGATGCTAGGTGCTTATTGTGATGAGGCTAACTTCAGCGGTGCTAAACTAGCTCGTGCTTATTTGAGCTATGCCAGACTGACGGGTGCAAACTTTCAAGATACTGACTTAGTGTCCTCAGAGTTAGTGCATCTTGACTGGGAAAAGACCGCCGTGAAAGGAACGATGTTTGGTGGTCTGCAACGGTTGACAAAAACTGAGAAAATTGACTTAAAGGATCGTGGAGCCGTATTTCTAGATGCTTCTGAATACACTGACAGCATGACCACTGAATACGAACAAGCTTGCCAACATCGAGCAGCCCGAGAGGATTTTGATGAACGGCTCAATAACCTGGAAAACACCTACCGCCGTTCAAATGATGCCTTTGAACGCTATCAGATCTATCAAAGTAATCGAGACGATAATGGCGCATTACTAGACGAGAAAGCAATTGTCGCATGGCAAACTGTCAAGACTTCGCAGCGAGAATCTCTGAGACAAGCTAGAGAATATGGAGATAGTTTAGATTACGATCGCTTCGCACAAAATGTAGATGAATTTGCTGAAAAACTCAGAGGGATCCACCGCATCATCGAGCAATTGAGTGAATATCGCAAGTACTACGAGCAACTTTGGTCTTCTGCCAATACGACACCACCGATTGAATCATCGGATAATCCCATCAATTCGGAAGCATCTCAAAGTGAAATAGCCGAGTCCATTGGATAGATAAAAGCCCTGTCAAATAGAATTGACAGGGCTTTTATCTATGTTAGCAATCAGATTTTTCTTCCTGCATCTCCTCAAAAACTCGATCGAGACGACCATTGGCATCCTTCGCAACCTGTAGGCAAGCCGCGATCGCCCCTGTCGCCCCTGCACCCATCAGTGAACCCTCCGAAGCCTTCCCCGTAAGGATCAACCCCACACCACAAACCTCCACCACACCACAGACCACAAGCCCAAAAATCGCCAGGTCAAAACTACACCGAGCCTGACGCAGGCGCTCCTTGAGAACCGCTATCGCAAAATCATCCTGGTGATCATTCTTCATAACGAATTCCTCCGAGGCGGTAACGGTACAGGACTCCTCATTGCTGAGGTCTATTGCATAGTGCAAATCGGCATCATTCTATGACTCATATTAATCAGCGATCATGCTTGATTTAGAGTTCAATAGTCAGATCAAATCCTGCTTGATCGTAGATTTCGTTAAGGAGAGTTTGCAGATTGAGGATGGGTTCGGAGTCACCGGGTTCGAGGGGGACGACGATCGGTGGAATTGGCTGTCCTAGATTAAAGCCATAGAGTCGTGCCTGGGGACGATCTTCGCTGCGGGACACTAAGATGCGATAGTCGGTTTTGGTGGGAGTATTGAGTAGCTCCATGGGCTTGCCATGGCGAAGCAGATCGATTTCAATTAGATGGGACTGGCTGGCTAGAACTTTCTGGCGTTTGGCCTCGTAGGTGTTGCGACCGTAGCCAGCACGTTTGTTGGTGGGGGATAGGACTTCAATCGCGGTGACGACTCTACCTGTGGAGACTTCACGAATTTCGAGGTAGCCTTCTTTAATTTGTGAACGCATGGGGAGCATGACACTGACACCTTCGTCTGCTTGGAGTTCGAGCATGGCGGTGCTGGATGAGGTCCGAGCCTGAACAGAAGTTAGAACAGCTGCATCGGGGATTCCGACTTCTACGGCTTGATCGCCTTCACTGAAATAGACCCGTTTTTCGATCGCGACCCGATATTTAGGCCGGAGAGTCGGGCCAAGGTGGATGGCGATCGCGCTAATCAGGCGATGGTGAACCTCTGTCCACAGGTCGGGACTTTCAAGGCGGGGATTCATACCGACGAAGGGAGTGGACATGGTATGTAGAGTTTGGATAAGTCGCTGCTGCGATTTTAGCGTATATTTTGGGTCGATCGATCGGATGGGGATGCGATGCAGCAATTCCAAATTCAGAGCGGTTTTACGCCGTTTCAGCGATCGCCCGAATCATCAAGAATTGTAAAGTACTTGTTTGATAAGGCTTTCAGTGGCATCAATTTTTGAATTTGGAATTGCTGGATGCGGTGAGCTAGTTTGTTCTTTAAAATGTTGCTAGTGGGCTAGGATTTGGAGAAGGCAGGATGAAGTTGAATGAACGGATTGTGGGCCGGATTATCGTGGGTTATAGTCTGGCGCTCTTACCAGGGGAAATCGTCATTCATACATGGCTGAGAAGCTTATGGCCGATCGAGCTATTGAACAATTTTGGAGCTTGGTTTTATTTGCCAATGATTGGGTTGATGGTTGGCTGGCTAATTTATCTACGTCACGGTCAAACGAACCCATGGCTCATCCGTCGATGGTTGCTGGGTTTAATTATTTCAATGCTGTTGTTTATGTGGAACTATGCTTGGGTTTTGACGCCGAATTGGGGGAGCAATCTGCAAGGCGAAGAGGTACGAGTGATGACTTGGAATGTTCGTTACGATAATCCAGCCGATACTGGCATGATTCGGACGATTATTCAAAATCAACCAGATGTGGTGGTATTTCAGGAATTGGTCAATGCGATTGGTAAAACCCTGCGCCAATCACTGGAAATTCAGCAGCGTTTTCCCTATCAGCGATTTATTTCAGACTCGGAATTTGGCATTTTGAGTCGATACCCGATCGAAGCCCTACCAATGCCAAGCTTGCCCAATTGCCAATTTGAAGAAATCAAAGTCACCCTGCCCCAGCAAGCGATTTCTCTAGTGAATGTGCATTTGCCTACCCCGATTTATCAGGTGAGGCGTTTGTTGAGCATTCCTTTGTTAACGGGGTTTAACAGCCACAAACAGGCCCAATGCTACGATCGCTTCTTACCCTATATCGATCAAATTTCACGGCCCTTAATTGTATTGGGAGATTTTAATACTAGCGATCGCCATTGGCATTATCAATGGATGCATCAGCGTTTGACGGATAGTTTTAAGGAGGTGAGCTGGGGCTTTGGGTTTACCTATCCGGGCCGAGCTTGGACTGTTCCCCTGGTGCGGATTGATTATCTTTTCCATTCGGCTCAATGGCGTGGGCGATCGGCTTGGACGGGTAAGGGGGCGGGTTCGGACCATCAATTTTTGGTTGCGGATTTGCGCAGTTGCCCCAAGTACTCCGGCTTGAATTTGTCGATCTTCAGCTCAAAGGCAACGAGACTTTGGAGTTCGCGGTGGTAGAAGAGGAGATCGATCGAGAAGTCGCTGTTGCCGACTTGGAGGCGGTATTCTTGGCCGAGGAAGGAAAAGTCACGGCCTAGTTCGAGGATGAAGTCTTTGAGGTATTGGACGAGGGCGGTTTGGAGGTCGTCTTCGGTGTGGCTGGGGGGAAGGTTGAGGAAGTCGAGGATGTAGCTGTCGCGGAAGACGCCTTTGAGGTTGGAGGTTTGGGAGGTTGGGGGTTTGAGGTCGGCGAGTTGGGTGCGCTCGAAGATGCTGCTGTTGATTTGGCGATCGAGTTCGCGGGTGCTGTAGCGTTCGGTGGCGGCGAGGTGGAGGTAAAAGAGGCGCTCTTCTTCGCTTTTGCAGCGGGAGATGAGGATGTAGTGATGGGTCCAGCTCAATTGCGTCAGCAGTGCTGACGCAATTGGAAAGTCCGGGTAGGTTTCGTAAAATTGGCGCATCCTCTCTAGGTTTCGCCGTTCAAAGCCTTTGATGCCGGGTTCTTTGGTTTGGATGAAGGTGGCGAGTTGGGCGATCGTCTTTTTGGCCCCAGTCGTCACGGGTGAGGCGATCGCTGATGTACTTGCCGATCGACCAGTAGAGCTGGATCAGTTCTTGGTTGGTGGTGGCGATGACGCGGTTCTGGGCGGTTTTGATCAGCGTCAGGACTTCGGTGAATTGGGGTTGGAGGTTATCTGTCATGGGGGATGGAGATCGATCGACGGGCTATGTTCAACGGATGATTTGGAGATGGGTTAACTGTTTGAATGCACTGTCGTGGGTAATGATGGGTAGGTTTTCTAGGTCGGCTTGGGCCATGATCATGCGATCGAAGGGGTCACGATGTTCGATGGCAAGGCTGCCTGCGTGGATTGCGCGGCGGGAGGTGATGGGCAGTTCGATGAAGCGGAGTTGTTGTAGGATGCCGGGGTAGTCGGCGACGATGGGGGCGGCTTCGGGGAGTTTGCCAATGCGATATTTTGTGGCGATTTCCCAGGCGGATGCGCTGCTGACGATGATTTGGTTGTCTGGGTTAGTGATGATGTCTTGGCAGCGATTGTTGAGCTGAGGATCGTTGAAAATCCACTAAAGAAGGATGTGGGTATCGATGAGGTAGTTTATTCCCATGCTTGGAGTTCCTCTTCTGGGAGTGGATCGAAGAATGAGCTACTGAGTTTGCCGTTGAGTATGCCTGGTGTTCGTGGAGGAGATTTTTCTGGGTCTAGGGATGGATGGAATTGCTGTATTAGGAGGGAGAATGCGTCCAGTTTTTCTTCGGGGATTCGATCGAGTTGGCTGTGGAGTTTTTGGCGCAGTTCTAGGGGGCTCATGGGATGCCTCTGATTAGGGGTTTGGTCTGGAGTTGAGGGTGGTTTGCTGCTGGGGATCTTAGCGTATCTGTAGGGCGATCGGCTAGAGCATTTCATCTCCCATTTTAGGCGTTGGGCGATCGCTCCTGAAACCCAGTCTTCCAGGGAGATTTGGTTGGCGGTGGCGATCGATCGGGCTGCTTCTAGGAAATCATTCGGTAATTTCAGTGAATCAAGATTCATAGTCCTAAGCGCTCCACTAGATTTAATCGCTTTACCAACACATTCGAATGGAATGATTCTGTTGGCGAATCCCCCACTGCGCTGCTGCCCCGCCTTGGGTAAAACCCGAGGCTAATAGCTGAAACCAGCTAAAGCAGGTTGGAAGAGCTCAGAATGACGATCGAACCCCCTGTAATGCCTATTATTCAGGGATTTAACCCGTTTCAACGGGTTTGAGTTGTTAGCCTGGGATTTTAATCCCAGGTGGGCCATGCGATCGTCGAGTAGAACCCAAATTGAGTTCGCCAACAGAATCATTCCATTCGCGGGCGGGCCGGAAGCGCAGTGACAAGTTTTCTGTGGGAGGATTTTTGAATTTGGAATTGCTGAATTTGATACTCGTCTCTGGTGGGAACGCTTTCCCGCGCTAAATCTATTTTTTAGGAAAAGGTTGTCACAGTTGTCACAATCCTTATTTAGCAGGGGTTTAGGTTGTCACACAGGTTGTCACAGGTTGTCACGCCTAGCCCTGTACGCCCATATTATCGATCCAATTATCGGCCAAGTCATTGGTTCAGACGGAACAGATTATTTGACTGGAATTGAATCTTTAAAATTTTCCGATCGCACCGTCTTGCTGCCATCCTTGCTGACTCAACCCATTTCAGCCGCGAGTTTGATTGATACCAGTGCCTTTATGGGTTTATCCAATAACTTCACAGTCAATGATGGCGGATGGGCTAGTCAGAATCTCTATCCTCGTCATCTTGCTGATGTAAATGGGGATGGACATGCTGATATTGTTGGTTTTGACCAAGATAACGTCTATGTTTCTTTAGGAAACACCAATGGCACCTTCTCTGATGCGTTGGTGGGTTTAGGAAGCAGCGTTATGGGGTAGTGTTCTAGATCTGTTCTTCACATTCAATAGAGGCGTTCTACGGAACGCCCCTACTGGTCTATCAACCAATAGACACCGCTCCCAGTGCCAAATGTCAACAAAAATGGATGATTGTGTACAACGCTTCTGTGGATCCATGTCCGACAACTGAGATCGCCCAACATATGGCAAGGCATGGTTGGCGAAAACTGATGCCCCGCTCCTATTGTTTTACCAAACGTCATCATCCCAAGGGTCATCCTGACGCGATCGCTGAGGGGTCTCGCTTGGGGGCGCTTGCTCCGATCGGAGGGATCGCTTCGGCTGTGGATCGAACCGGGGCCGTTCGGGTTGGTGATTGGCCCCGTGGCGGGGTTTTTCCTGGGGGGTCTCTTCCCAGCCGTCGTCTTCCCAGGGTTCGTCGAAGTCGAAGTCTTCCTTAGCGTAGCGCCGATCGTTGCTGCGATCGTAGTCGTCATAATCCCGACGGGTTGGACGGTTGAAGTCGCTCTCTAGGAGTTCGTCACCGAGGGCCTGGACGCGATCGCGAGCCTTTTCCGTCAGGTCCTGGGCGCGATCGGCCACCCGCTGGGCTTTGTTCGCCGCCCGCCGCACTAGAGATTGCAACCCCTGGCTGAGTTGGCCGTTCTCGTCTTGCAGCACCTCCCGTACCTGGGAGACTTCCTGGACCAGCTTGGTCTGGAGCCCCACTTGGATCACTTCCAAACCATTGGCAATCCCTTCGGACACCAGCACTCGGTTGCGGCCCACATTCAAAATCTGACTCGGGTACAGCGCATACAGCGTCGAAGGAATCCCCTTAATCCCCAGGCGTGAAACCAAGTAGTAGCGAATCGCCCCACTTTGAGTATGAAACATATAGTCCGTGATCCGGCCCCGGCGATTGCCCTCGTCGGTCCAGACTTCGCAGTTGACCAGGGATTCTAGTTTGCTGACGCGATCGCTATCGGTCTCCATGGGGGCGGCGGACACCAGGATGCCACTGCTGCCGATCGATTGCACCTGGTCAAAATTGAAGGCGAGCTTGCGGCGATCGAAACGGCTGGGTTTGCAGATGAAGCCGAGGACCTTGTGGACCTTGGGATATTCCCAGATCACTTCGACGCGGCCAAAGGTGTCCATGGTGGCCCGATCGAGCACGAGTTGTTCGAGGAGATCGCTTTGTCTGAGGTATTCCGGCAGGGAAGCCATGGGTCAGCTAGTAGAATCGGTTGCCTTCAGTTTAGCCGCTGTTGGACCAGGGTGAACTGTACCCTCAGGTGTAGAAATCCCCCCATCTGCTATAACTATGGGGGCGTTTTATGGGGGACTTTTATGCTGCGTTTTTGGCGGTTTGCAATGGCTGTGGGTTTGATGGCGAGTTTGCTGATGGCGGGCTGTGCCATGGCCGCTGATACTGCGCCGCCCTCGTGCCA